>CAYZLC010000225.1:0-348 GCA_964479365.1 uncultured Dehalococcoidia bacterium | reverse complement strand
AAGCCGGCCGGGCTGGTGCGCGTGTCGGCCGCCGACCTGAAGAAGCAGACCGCCAATCCTCATCCGTCAACGGTCAACAGGTTGGCGAGTCCATCGAGATTTCAGTACAGGATACCGGGATCGGGATCACGGCTGAAGAGCTCTCGAAGCTCTTCGTTCGCCTCGCCCGGCAAGAACCTACACTGACCAAACAGTATCGGGGGGCCGGCTTTCGCCTTGCCTTGACGAAGCGCCTCGTCGAGCTGCACGGCGGACGGATCTGGGCCAACTCACCGGGCGCGGGCCGAGGGAGCATCTTTACGGTGTGTCTGCCCTTGATTCCCCATGCAGCCCCAGAGAGGCAAGGGT
>CAYZLC010000224.1:0-3201 GCA_964479365.1 uncultured Dehalococcoidia bacterium | reverse complement strand
CTGTTGGTGCCGACGATGTTGGCGTCGAACCTCTCAACGGGCCCGGCCTGGCGGAGGTCGAGGCCCTTGCCTTGGGGGAGCCCCTCGACGATGTCGAGCAGGACGATGTCGCCGAGTTCCTTGGCGGCGGCCCAGTGGGCGCAGGTCGCGCCGACGTTGCCGGCGCCGATGATGGTGATCTTGGCTCGTTTCATGGGTCTAATCTCCTGGTGTCAAACATCCTCGTCCCGTCATGATACCGCTAGGCACCGTATGGGAAAAGAATCCATGCCTTGCACGCAGGATCAATTTGCGATAGGATAGACTCGGTGAGTGGGAATCCTCGGGGCGACACGATGTCTTATTCTCGACTCGTGATGATTGCGTGTCTGCTGACAACGGGTTCGGTGACACTGGCGAGTGTCCCGATCCAGACCGTCGTATTGAGTGGCGATCCTGTCCCTGGTGTTCCATCAGGGGCTACGTTTAACTCCTTCTGGGTGCCTGTTATCAACAACAACGGGATTGTTGCGACCACAGCGTATCTAACTGGGACTGGAATCACGTCGTCCAACGACGAGGGGATTTGGATAGGTGGAATAGGCTCCCTTGAACTCGCAGCGAGAGAAGGGCAGAGTGCGCCGAATTCAGGGGGCCAGACGTTTCGGCTCTTTCAAGGTCCCTTGCTAGGGAATAATGGCCGGGCGTCCTTTCTCGGAATTCTCAATGGGTCGGGTGCAGGAATCTACGCATCTTCGGCGGGGGTGACTCAAGCCATCGCTGTATCGGGGATGCAAGCACCCGGTTTGCCGGCGGGAGTGGTATTTACAAACGGTTTCAGTAGTGATCCTGATTCGTTCATTGCCGAGCCGGCGATGAATGCTCAGGGGCGTGCTGCTTTCTATTGTGAGATGCAGGCGGCGACCGGGTTCTTCGTCGGTTTATGGTCGGAATCGTCCGGCACCCTTTCATTGGTTGCCCGAGAGCGCGGCGCGGCGCCAGGAACGCCAAGCGGGGTCGTCTTTTCGTCTTTTGGATACGACTGGTACGAGGGACTACGACCGCTCATCAACGACTTGGGACAAGTAGCTTTCTATGCAACGCTGAGCGGGCCGGGCGTTACCACCCAGTCCCGGTACGGGGTTTGGTCCGAGACGGGTGGTGCACTTTCGCTGGTGACGCGATCCGGGTCGCCGGCGCCGGGGACCCCTGTGGGAGTTGTCTTCACGGATTATTCCGATCCGAGGATCAACAACGCGGGCGATACCCTTTTCAAGGGGTATCTGAGCGGACCGGGGCTTACAGTTGACAACGACTCAGGTATTTGGCTCAAGCGCTCCGGCAGCGAACTTGAATTAGTCATGCGTGAAGGATCGCAGGCGCCGGGCACCGCGCCGGGAGTCAATTTCAGCTATCTTTTTGATACCCGCCCGCTAATGGGAGGCCCTGGAATCGTGAGCATTGATGCACCTCTACGCGGAACAGGTGTAGATTCCACGAACGATACCGGGGCGTGGCTGATGGACGGCTCTGAGCTTGAACTCCTCGCGCGGGAGGGGGATCAGGCGATCGGACTGCCCGACGGCGTGTTGTTCGGCGATTCACCGCGCATCATGGATCTCAACGCGGGCGGACTTGCGATTCTAGCCAGCTCACTGACCGGTGCGGGCGTCACGTCGGCCAACGATCAGGCGTTTTGGGTGCGTGACACGGACGGAGCGCTCGAGCCGTTTCTTCGTGAAGGTGATCAAGTTGAGATACGTCCCGGCGTCGTCAAGACGTTTCGGAATTTCGAAGTTTATACTCTCAGCGGAGGACAGGACGGTTTGGAAAGGGCGCTCAATGATCAAGGCGAGTTTGTGTTTTACGCTCACTTTACGGATGGAACACAAGGGCTTTTCATTGCAACCGTGCCCGAGCCCTCGTCAATGGTGATCGCCCTCTTTGGCGCGTTATTGCTCCGGCGGCGGATTCGGGGTCGGCGATCTCACCCAAATGAATCGCTCTAAGTAGTTGTCGCGTGGATCACGGCCCGGCTACACTGACGGCGTGAAACAGACCGGGAAGAAGTACGACCTCGCGGGGATTTGCTTTGTCACCGGCACGCTCCTGGGCTGGGCGAGCATTCTGCTCTTTCTCAAGCACCTCGTGCCGTTTCTGGATGCATGGACGACGAACGGCTGGCGCTACGGCGTCTCGGCGCTGTTGTGGCTGCCGCTCTTGTTGACCGGGGTGCGGCGCGGGACGCTGCCCAAGGGGATTTGGTGGAGGGCGATTCCGGCATCGCTTTTTAACTGCGCCGGTCAGGTGCTTTACGCCAAGATGCCTTATTACATCGGCCCGGGTCTGGGCGGGTTTTTGATCCGCGTCGCGCTGGTTTCGTCGACGTTTGGGGCCTTTGTTTTATTCGCCGACGAACGTGTGCTGCTGCGGAGCCGGTTGTTTTGGGTGGGGATGACGGCGATCGTGGCGGGCTCCATCGGAACCGTGTTCCTCGGCCATGCGCCGATCGGCAGCGCGACGGCCACGGGCATCCTTCTCGGCGCGACGTCGGGGGCGTTCTTCGGGTTGTACGGCGTGAGCGTGCGGTACTACATGCGCGGCATCCCGTCGATGACGTCGTTTTCGGTGATTTCGCTTTATACGGCGTCGGTGTTGGTGGCGTTGATGCTCGCATTCGGAGAGTCGCACGGCCTACGGGTGCTGGACCTGAGTACGAAAAACTGGTTCGTCCTGATTCTTTCGGCCCTGATCGGGATTGCGATCTGCCATGTCTCCTATTATGCGGCGATTGCGCGGCTGGGCGTCGCGGTGAGCACGGCGATCGTGCAGCTTGCCCCGTTCCTCTGCGCGATCGGCGCGTATGTGTGGTTTGATGAAGTGCTGTCGCGGTGGCAATGGACGAGCGGGTTTGTGATGATCGCCGGGGCGATGATGCTCCTGGCGGCGGAGCAGAGTCGGCCAAGGGCGAGAGCGGACGAGGAGCCGGCGCTGGATGTCGGCGAGTTGAGCGAGGCGCTTGCCGATGCGCCGCCGACAGGGCCGGTGAGGCCGTAATCGAAATGAGGCGTGTGTGGCGCGCGATGGCGACAAGGCGATTGCGACGCTGGCGGGATGGCTGCACGAGGCCAAGCGCGGCGTCGCTTTCACGGGAGCGGGGATCAGCACGGAGAGCGGGATCGCCGATTTTCGCAGTCCCGGCGGGCTTTGGACGCGACATCA
>CAYZLC010000223.1:0-3236 GCA_964479365.1 uncultured Dehalococcoidia bacterium | reverse complement strand
CCCGCGACTATACGATCGCGAGCCGGTCACTCCATATTGTCTTATCCCCGGTGTTGGGCGGACCTCTGGGGGGTCTAAGCAGTGAGTCCATCGCGAGCCGGGCTCCTCGGTGGCGTGGCCGCCTTCGTCTTCTATGCCGGTGCGATGAACACCATGCTGCATGGCTGGGTTGCGTGGTATCGCCTGACGCGGGACGGCCAGCAGACGCAGGCCACGGTGACACGCCGCCAGCCGGAGATCCACCAGACCTGCCACTTCGAATTCTCCGTGGGTACCCGTAACTACCAAGGATCAGACCAGGGGTGCCATGCTCAGATCGGTGACGTCGTCCAGATCACGTACTCGCCCACAGACCCATCCTTCGCCACCACAGCCTCACCAAAGGAGGAGTTGCTGGGCCAGATTCTCGGTGCCCTCGGCATGTCTTGCCTAGCAGGTGTCATCGTCGCTTGGCGGATGAGGAGCAGGCAGCGGCGCAATGGTGCGGCAGCGGGCCGCCCAACAATAGGATGAACCCGACGAAGCCGGCGCAAGCGTCGGAGCTTCGCGGGTTATCCTAGTGTTCGACGGACGCATAGATGCGTACGGAGCGTGGCTTGGGACCTGACGACGGACACGCGGCCTACGGAGCGGAGCTACGGAGGGTGGCTACGGAGTTGGTCCTACGGATCGCGCGCTACGGACACGGATGTGGCCAATGGAGGCGGGCTACGGAACCGGCTGACGGAAGCACGCGGACGATGCGGCTACGGAGGGCAGCGCTACGGAGCGACACCCCCGGACGACGATGCCGCGGATTTCTCTCGCCTGCCCTCCCCTGCTCGGTCTTCTGGTCTTCTCGGCCGCCGAAGAGCGCACTCAGGCGCACCACTCGCGTTGCCTCTCGAATCACCGCGCCGTCGAACAAGTGGATGCACCTGACAAGGTCCGCGCGGGCTCGAAACCGCGGCCCTTGCAGGTGATCCATGTGTTGGACGACACGTGGAACCGTGAGCGAAGAGTCGAGGGAGGTATCGTGATCGTTCTTATCGTCCTCAGCGTGAGCATCCTGCTGGCGCGAGGCGCCGGGGCTGCTGGCGTGGCCGTGCTGAACTCCTGGGCCGCCGCCGTGCGCGCGGGAGTGGCGGTGATGCTTCTGTTCACGGCGAGCGCTCACTTCACCGATATGCGTCACGACCTGGCTCGCATGGTCCCAGGTGTCATCCCATATCCGATGGCAGTCATCTACTTCACCGGCGTGTGCGAGATTCTGGGCGCGATCGGCCTTCTGGTGCCGAGAGTACGTGTCGCTGCCGGACTGGCTCTGATCGTGTTCTTTGTCGCGATCCTCCCCGCGAACATCCACGCGGCGAGGGCAGGTGTGACGCTTCGCGGAGAGCCGGCAACGGCGCTCGCGCTGCGGATACCGATGCAGCTGCTTTTCATTGGGCTTACGTGGTGGTCAGCTGTGTTCAAGCCGAGCAGGTCGAAGGTGTGAGGGCGTGTCGTCCAACAAGGCGATGCAGCTGACGAAGCGCGGAGATCTTGTAGGTAGGTTCCAAGGACCGGCGATCTTCATTGAGTCGCGCTTCGCAGCTGATCGCCGGTGTTCGGCGGACACGCTGGAGTGCGGCGAGAGCAGGGTGTCCCGCGTCAGTCTGAGGAGAGACCATTGAGTCGAAGAGCCATTACGAACTTCTGTGCGATCCCCACCGCTCTGTTTCTCCTCTTCATCGGCATCCTTCATAGCATCGTCAACGTGTCAGGAATGCGGCGGGCGATCGAGCGGGGCGAGATTCCTTCGCGCCTTGGAGATGCCGTTCTCGTTAATGCGGCGTTCTCGGGCGCAGCCTTGAGTATGCTTGGGCTGCTCGTGTTTCTTGTGCTGCCAGGGCTCCGTGCGGGGAGCCGCCAGGACGGCCGTGTGGCCGCTGCGATTGGAATCTTCGTGGCTGTCCTTGGCGCTGCAGGCTACCTGTGGGCTCCGACGAAACCGCCCGTCCTGATCTTCCTGTTCTTTGGTACGCTGTTGGCCGCTCCACTTTGCATCTGGAGGCGCGAGTTTACCAACACATGAAGCGCATGCTATGGAAACATGCTGCATCCCAGCCGCGGGAGCCGCCGAACAAGTGGATGCAGCAGACGAGGTCCGCGCCATGGCCAGCCGGAGGCGCGGCCCTCGCAGCTGATCCATGTGTTCGGCCGACAGATAGGAGGGTGACGTGGGAGCGGCTCTCTACATCGCCCTCGAAGCGCAGGATGCCGGCGTGGACAACGTTGTCGACGGTAAGGCCCTCTCACGAGCGGAGGGCGACTTGACCAACTTGGCCCGCCAGCTCGGCGTTCGCCCCTTGATGGACTTCTTCAGCATGAGTACTGAGGACTTCGAGGCCATGGCAGAGGAGCACAACACCCTCGCGGGCCTTACAGGTGTGACACCCCACGAGGAGGAATGGTTCTCGGCGGACGAGGGCCTCACGACGATACGAGCGCTCATGGCCCACCTGCAGGCCAATCCCGACGCCTTCCCAGGAGCCGCCGCTGCGCTTTCGGACCTCGAGGACTTTGCCTACGTCCTCGACGAAGCCGGCAAGCGCAGCATCCGCTGGCATCTCTGCGTGGACTACTGACCTTGCGTCGGAATCAGCAGCGGCCGAACAAGGGGATGAACCTGACGAGGTCCGCGCCAGCAACGGGAACCGCGGCCCTCGCAGGTTATCCCCGGTGTTGGGCCGACACGAGGAGGGCATGAAGATCTACGCGTGCCTCGATGACGACATCAGCGAGGGCTTCGTCTGGCTCCGGCGAACGGGTCTTGCATCCAGGTGCATCGTCAAGATCACGAATCCAGAAGGCGGTCGGAATGTCTTCTGCGAGGCTCTGCAGCTCGATGACAACTTCCTCCGCGAGTACAACCAGAGTCCCAGGCTGAGGATCGAGAGCCCAGAATCCTCGATCATCATGAGTGCGTGGTACCGGGCGCGCCTTGGGAATCTCGAAGGACAACACGACTACAGCCTTGACATTGCTCCCGCCAACGGGTGGTGGGGCAAGCTGCGCGCGTGCATGCAGCATCCTCAGATCATCATCCGGGTTGCCGTCTGGCTGGGTGTCATCAGCGTTGCCCTCGGTGTCCTTGGCGTCGTTTTGGGCGTGGTCAGCGTGTGGCCGAAGAGGTAGCCTCGGGAAGCGACGAGCGGCCCAACTAACAGCAGGGCTTCCGCGGCCGTGCGGGAGTGAGCCTTGGCCCCCCGAGT
>CAYZLC010000222.1:788-3246 GCA_964479365.1 uncultured Dehalococcoidia bacterium | reverse complement strand
CCGCCAGCCGTCGTCCGTGCTCCGGCGGCATCACGCGGTCCTCGGCGGCCCACACGACGAGGACCGGACGGTCGAAAGCGCTTATGCCTTTGGTGGCGTCGATGAAGTCGCTCTTCCGGGCAGTGCCCAAGTACCTCTGGAGATCGCGCCTGATGGCTCCTTGCGTAAGCGCGGGGCGCAGCCAGGCGCCCACCACGTCATTCGGGATCCGCCGCTTGCTCATCCAGCCCAGGACGATCGGCAGGCGGCGCAGGGGCCGCAGACGAAGTGGTTGCAGCGCGGCATTCAACCCACCGGGCAGCTTCGCGGCCAACTGAACCATGCGCCCGGGAAGACCTGGAGGATAATTGTCGAACGCTTCGCACGAGCAAGGCACGAGCCGCGCGATCCGCTCGGCCCGGCCCTCGGAGACGAGCACGAGCGGCCCGCCCCAGTCGTTGAACACGAGGGTGACATCGCGCAGGTCGAGGCGGTCCAGGAACTCCTCGATTAGCCGGACCTGCCCGCGCAGCGAGAGGTCGGCATCGGGGTTCATTGGGCGGCGATGCGCGCCGAGCGGCAGAGTCGGCGCCACGCAGCGGTAGCCCGAACGGAGGCCGGCGATTACGTTTCGCCACAGGGAGGAGTCCATGAGCAGCCCGTGAGTGAACACAACGACCGGGCCAGTTCCGCCCGTGTCCTCGTACTCGATGGTTCCAGCGGAGAGATCTACTTCCGGCACCGGTGTATCTCCTTCGGCTCGGCGGCGGTGTCGGTGACCTTGATGAGGCTGTCGGTCATGGCTGGGGCTCTTCGATTGCGAATTGTATCACAAGCGGGAGAAGGAAGGAGGAAGAAGGAGGAAGGGAGAAGGGAACGGAGAAGGGGAACGGATAAGTCTGTCAAGGGATGGGAGCGGATGAACGGATCACAGCGCTTTAAGCTTCGCGAGCAGGCGCTTGGGTGCGACTTCGCTGTAGGCGTCCGCGACCAGGTTCGCGATCAGGTCCCAGTCCTGCGGCACGTCGAGGTAGACGCCGAGCCAGCCGCGGGGGCCGACGTAGGGCGGACGGAAGAAGCGCTCGGGGTCCGAGCCGACCAGGACCTCCTGCGCGCCCGGCGGGGCAGCGCACCAGAAGGAGAGCCGGTCGTCGTGGTGGTGGTTAGCGTAGGTCACGAACGTCTTCTTGCCCTGCACGAACCACGCCGGCTCGCCGTGGCTGAGGCGCTCGGTCGTCTCGGGGAGGGCGAGGCAGAGGCGGCGCAGGGCTCCGAGGGGATCCTCGGACACTATGAGCTCGCAGCCCGCTCCGGCCACGCCGGCGAGAGTGAGCGCAGGCGCGAGACGATGCCCGGCAGCGTGTCTAGTACGTAGTCTACCTGCTCGGCGGTGTTGTCCTTCCCCACGGTGAGGCGGAGGCTGCCGCGGGCGAGGTCCTCGGGTACGCCCAGCGCGGTGAGCACGTGCGACGGTTCGAGAGAGCCCGAGGTGCAGGCGGAGCCGCTCGAGGCGGCGACGCCCGCCAGGTCGAGCGCGATCAAAATCGCCTCGCCCTCGATGTACTCGAAGCAGGCGGAGAAGTTGTTCGGGGCGCGCCCTTCGAGAGCCTCAGGACGAGCGGGTCGGGACTTGGTTGCGTCACCGTTGGCGGGGTGCTGTGCTCCCGGTCGTTCCTTCGATATCTCAGGACGAGCGGACCCTTCGAGAGCCTCAGGGCGAACGGAATTGGGTGCCGGGCCGGTGATGTGGACGTGGGGGATGCGCTCGGGGACGCCGTGGAGGAGGCGGTCGCGTAGCTCGCGGTAGTGGGCGTTCCGCGACTCCATATCCTCGTACGCGAGCTCCATCGCCTTCGCCATGCCGACGATGGCGGCGACGTTCTCGGTGCCGGCGCGGCGGTTCTTCTCCTGGCCGCCGCCGAGCTGCTGCCACTGGATGGGCGTGCGCTGTCGCACGTAGAGCGCGCCGACGCCCTTTGGCCCGTAGAACTTGTGCGCGCCGATGCTCAGCATGTCGACCCCGAGGCGGTCAACGTTGAGATCGAGCATCCCGGCGGCCTGGACGGCGTCGGTGTGGAACGCGGCTTGGGGGTTCTTCGCCTTGACGACGCGCGCTGCTTCCTCGATTGGCTCGATGGTCCCCACCTCGTTGTTGACGTACATGATGCTGACGAGCGCGGTGTCGTCGGTGACGGCGTGTTCCAGGTCTTGCAGGTCGATGAAGCCCTCGCCGTCGACGCCGAGGTACGTGACGCGGAAGCCCTCCTGCTCGAGCCGCTCAGCGGCGTGCAGGACGCCGTGATGCTCGATTGCGGTCGTGATCACGTTCTCGCCGCGGCCCTGGCGGCGGGCGGCGTAGGCGGCGCCCCGCAGAGCGAGGTTATCGCTCTCGCTCCCACCGGATGTGAAGACGAGCTCCTGCGCCTTGCAGCCGATGAGCTCGGCCATCGACCGCCGCGCGCCCTCGAGGCCGCGCCGG
>CAYZLC010000222.1:0-778 GCA_964479365.1 uncultured Dehalococcoidia bacterium | reverse complement strand
CTCGGCGTAGAGGCTGGAGGGGTTGCCCCAGTGGTCGCGCAGGTAGGGGAGCATCGCCTCCAGTACGCGCTCATCGAGCGGCGTGGTGGCGGCGTGGTCGAGGTAGATGCGGCCGGTCATGGTTCTATTGTAGCGAACGGGTGGTGGCCGGGGCTCGGGTCGAACGGATGGGTCGTCAACGGATAGGGAGTGGATTATCGCATGTTCGTTCGGTGCGTCGGCGGGCAGGTCGCTACGGACGTTCGCCCTGCGCCAGGCGCGCCTCGATCTGATCGAGGAGCGGCGGGACGTCGGCTATCCCATCAGCGACGTAGTGGGCGCCGGCTGCACGGAGGCGTTCCTGGGCTCGTGCGAGGCGTTCCTGGCGCTCGTTCGCGGGAAGCGAACCGGCTTCGGCCAGCGAGAGGCCCAGCTCGTTGCCGGTGGCGGCTACGGCGATTGTCCACATCCCGGCGTTGAGCCCTTCGAGGATGTCAGGGATCGTGTCGCCAATCTTGACGATGGCGGCCATCGGGTAGACACGCATCAGCTCCGCTGCTTTCAGCACCATCCAGGGCGAAGGACGCGCTTCGGGGACCATGTCCGCGCTAACGACGCAATCGGGATCGAAGCCGCGACGCGAAGCTTCGGCGCCGAGGACCCGCATCATCTCAGCGTTGTAGCCGGTGGTTGTGCCGATCCTCAGCCCGCGCCTGCGGAATTCCGCGACCGCCTCTGTCGTGCCGGGGATGAGGTCGGCGAAGCGAGGCAGGCACTCGATCTGGAGAGGCACGAACTC
>CAYZLC010000221.1:0-3250 GCA_964479365.1 uncultured Dehalococcoidia bacterium | reverse complement strand
GGCGCAAGGCTGAGCGGCAGATTACGGCGTCGGAGCACCGGGTAGCGATGGTGCGACTGGCGGTAGAAGACAATCCTGCTTTCGAGGTATGCACCGTCGAGGTGCAGGCTCCGGGGCCGTCGTACACGGTCGAGACGCTGAAGCGCATCCGGGCGGAGAACAGGGATGCCGAGCTTTTCTTCGTCGTCGGCCTGGATTCCTTCTGTGACATGCCGAACTGGAAGGAGCCCGCCAAGATCGCGGAGCTGGCGATGATCGCGGTCACTGGGCGGCCCGGGTACAGTGAAGGCGTTAAGGACTCGCCTTCGCTCTCCGAGCTGAACGCGGAGAACCGTGTCACCCGGTTTCATATGCCGGAGATGGGATTCAGCGCGACCGCCATTCGAGAGCGTGTCGGGCGAGGGAAGTCGATCAAGTACCTGGTGCCGCCCGCGGTAGAGGCGTACATCCGAAAGAATAGGCTGTACGCGGCCTGAGTCGCAGCGTTTCGACAGCGAGTCCAGCGTCTAGATAACGTAGGTCAGACGTACGCGGGCATCGCGCCCCGCGGCCCAGTCTGCGATCTCCGCGAGCTCCTTCAGCCGTGCTGGCAACTCCGGGAAACTCGACGTGAGGTCGCGAAGGGCCGGCGTTCCCTCGATCGCCTCAGCGACGCTACGAGAGGCGTCTGCCAGTGGCTGCGCGCCCTGCCACAGGGTGTCCAGCATTTGCTCCTCGGCGGCGTTGTCCGTGCGCGCGTCCGCGAACCTGAGGAGGGGCGCCATGTTTACGCGCAGCTGGCGCTTGAGAACCGCCGCCGCCTTTGCCAGCGGATGGTCGGCGCCGTAGCGCTCCGTGTGCGCCATCGAGATGAAGTAGACGATGTCTGAGGTGTCGCCAAGGAAGTCGACAGGGCAGGGCTCGTCGGCGGTGGTTTCGACTATGAGCGCCGTCGGTGCGGAAGGTGTCATCGGTTGGGATCGGGGGATCTGGGCTTGGAGGCGAGGAAGACCTCTAGAGAGCCCGACTCTTCCTCGGAATGATCGAACGGCAGGGCGCGCGCCTGGAACCCGGCCTCGTAAAGCAGGCGAAGCCAGGCATCGCACGAGAACAACCCCTCGATGTGCTTGTCATACTCGACACGAACCGACCCGTCGGCCTCCCGCAGCAGATAAGCGAAGTCGACGGTATAGGTGTCGTCGTTCGGGCCGGGGTCCCAGGTCCAGTCGAGGTAGCGCAGGCCGCGGCCGCCGCCATCGTGGCCGCCGTGATCCGCCGTCGGCTGCAGCATCTGCGGCGAGAGGTCAGTGAGCGTCATCTCGAAGCGCGCCTTCATGTGCGAGGCGTTGTCGCCGCCGCCGCTGCCCAGCTCAAGGACCGTTTGCGGCGGCTGGTCGCAGGCTTCGATCAGTTGCTGGCTGTAGAATGCAGCCTCTTCGGCGTAGCCGGCGGGGGCTGTGAGAAGGTGGACCCAGCCGGCGAGATCGGAGTAGAGCCTGGGCGCTTGCTGGGGGTTGGTGCGTGGCGCGCCGGTCATGGGATTCAGTATAGCGATAGCACGGAGCAGTACATTACACGGCATTCCGCTGCCGCCGCCGTCGTTGCTATAATGCGGACGCTCGTGTACCCGTACCAGCGCGCCAGTCCCGGGGCGCGCGGAGCGGGAGCGTCGGGAGCATCTGTCGCATGAACTGTCCTCGGTGTCAGTCCCTCACGCTCGAGGGCGCCGCCTTCTGCGAAGAGTGCGGGGCCCGGCTGGAACGCGCCTGCCCTTCCTGCGGCGTGCCGGCGGGCCCGGCGGCCAAGTTCTGCCGCGGCTGCGGCGCTCCGCTGGAAGTGGACGAACGCGCGCCCGCCGCGTACACGCCTCCTCACCTGACCACGAAGATACTGGCCTCCCGCGCCTCGCTTGAGGGCGAGCGAAAGCAGGTAACGGCGCTCTTCGCCGATCTCCGGGGCTCGATGGAGCTGCTGGAGGGGCTTGATCCGGAGGAGGCGCGCAGACTGATGGACCCGGCGGTGCAGATGATGATGGATGCCGTCCACCGCTACGAAGGCACAGTCAACCACGTGCTGGGGGACGGAATCATGGCGCTGTTCGGCGCGCCCATCGCGCACGAGGACGCACCGCGGCGCGCCCTGTATGCCGCGCTGGCCATTCGCGATTCCGTCTCGCGCTACGGCGAGCAGGTGCGACGGGAGAAGGGCGCGGTAATCCAGGTGAGGGTGGGCGTAAACTCGGGCGAGGTGGTCGTGCGGGCCATCGGCAGCGACCTGAGGCTGGATTACTCGGCGGTTGGCCACGCCGTCGGGCTGGCCGCACGCATGGAGAGCCTGGCCAATCCCAACACGATCCTCGTAACCGGCGCCGCTTACGCCCTGACGGAGGACTATTTCCGCTGGTCGCCGCTGGGGCCTATCGCAGTAAAGGGTAGCAGCCAGCCGGTAGAGGCCTACGAATTGCTGGCCGCCTCCGACGTGAGAACGCGGCTCCAGGCCGGTGCCCGCCGTGGCCTGACGCCCTTCGTCGGTCGCTCTCGTGAGATGGACCATCTGAAGGACACGCTGGAGGCGGCCAAGCGCGGCAAGGGCCAGGTGGTGGGGGTCGTGGGCGATCCCGGCGTCGGCAAGTCGCGCCTCTTCCTGGAGTTCAAAGGGTTGGACCGGACGGGCGGTTGCCTGGTCCTGGAAGGGTCTTCGGTCTCCTTCGGCAAGGCTAGCGCCTACCTGCCGCTGATCGACGTCCTCCGCGGCTACTTCCGTATCGACAATGACGACGGCCCGGAGGAGGTCCGCGAGAAGGTAATCGGGCGCCTGCTGGCCCTGGACGAGAGCCTTCGCGATACCGTGCCGCGCTTCCTCGACCTGCTGACGGAAGGGGATGAGGAGGTCGCGGCCGAGGACGCCGACCACCGCCGCCGCCTACGGACGGACGCGGTGAAGCGGCTGCTCCTGCGGGAGACGGCCAGGCAGCCGGTAATCGTGATCTTCGAGGATATGCACTGGGTGGACGACGACACGCTGGCCCTCCTGAGCGCGCTGGTGGAAGGGTTGCCCACCGCTCGGGTGCTTCTGTTGACGAACTATCGGCCGGAGTTCTCGTCGCCGTGGGCGACACGGGGCTACTTCAGCCTTGTGCGGCTGGACGCGCTGGCGGAGGAGAGCGCTGCCGAGCTGCTGTCAGCGTTGCTGGGGCCGGACCCGGGGCTGAAGGAGCTGCGGGCGCTTTTGCTGAGGCGTGCGGGCGGCAACCCGTTCTTCACGGAGGAGC
>CAYZLC010000220.1:0-3253 GCA_964479365.1 uncultured Dehalococcoidia bacterium | reverse complement strand
CGCTGTCCTTACGCCACGAGCCGGCGATTGCCACGCCGTCCTGGAAGACGATGGCTGCGCCGGTACCTACCGTGTCGATGATGTTGTAAGCCTTGACGCCGGACGGCCGCAGTACGGCGAACTGAACGGCGACGTTACGCGCGGCGAGACGCTCGCCCGTGATGCCGTCAGTGTGAGGCACACCGCCCATAGTGCGAAGGTAGCCGTTAGAGGCGGGGTCATACTCCCAACGCACCGCGTAGTCAGAACCGGGGCTCCCGAAAGAAACGTCGATGGCGGGGGCCGCGCGATCGGCGGGCCGCTGCGGCGTGTCATCTCCAGGGCTCAAGCGCCGGCGGCCCGGCGAAACCGTACGCCTGGGCTGTGCCCCAGAGGAGGCCTGTGTTGGTGTAGACGTTATGCGGCGCGTAGCGGTTCGAGTCCCGGTATCCTACCCGCTCGCCGAGGAACAGCCCGTTGAGATCGCGTATGTTCAGCCTGGATAGGACCGGCCAGACGTCCACGGGACCAGGGTCTTCTACCTGACCCCAGTGCACGTATACGGCGCCCAGCTCAGCCGCCCAATGGATGTAGTAGATGCGGGCCGAACGAATGTAGGCGATTTTCTCGGCCTCGTTCCGCCAGTAGACCGCCAGGAAACGCGTGATGCCGCCTTCGGCCACGGCTTCGTACACGAGGTCGGCCCTATGAAGGCCCATCTGCGGGCGGGCTTCTGGGAAGTTCTCGATCATTACGGCCAAGGGCGCGCGCTGCTGAAGAGCGGCGAACTCTCCGCTGGGAATCAGCACTCCGTTAATCGGGTTAACCGCAGTCGGTTCCGGCGTGGGCGTGGGCGAAGGGCCCGGCGTTTGCGGTGGAGTCGCGCTGGCCGTGGGCTCGGGCGGCGCCGATGAGGAGGCGCGGCTGCAGACGACAGCCACGATAAGAAGTGTGGCGATGACGGCGCCAAGCGATGCGATAGCGATCGTTCGGCTCCGCGCTCCGCGAAGGATGCCCCCAGCTATTTGCATTCTCATCTTGCAACGTGCGTCTTTGCTCTGCGGTTAACAGAGGTACCGACGCAGGCGGGGCGGGAATGGTTGCAGCCGTACACTCGAGAATAGAGTGGAGTTGCGCGCTATTGACTACTTATTCAACCCGTGGCTTAATGGAACAACCATGCGGCGGGGGTGTTCCGATGCGATTTCCGTGTACCGGCTCGTGGGTCCGCGTTGCCGCATCGAGAGGGGGCCGGCAATCTAATGGCCGGCAAGCGTGTCTCCGCCCGGAAGCTCATTATTCTCCTCGCGGCGCTTGGTCTGGTTTCCTATCTCTCGGCGTCGCCGATCACGCCGGGGGGCGCCGACGCGCCGTACAAGGGACCTCCCTTGTCCTCGATCGCGTTGATGTCGCGCTTCGCCAAAGAACAGAATCTCGCTTACAGTGCCTTCGACGGCGCCGCCCGCGTTCCGGCCGACGCCGATTTATCCATCAGTGAACCAGAGTCGCGCGGATTGGCCGCGGCCACCGCAGCCGAAAAGAGGGTCAATCAGGACTTCAGCCTGACGCCTCAGAACGAGACAACCATTGCCGTAAACCCTTCGTCGCCGAACATGATCGTTGCCGGCGCCCACGACTACCGTCTTGGGTCGCCCATCGGAGCTGCGTTCTACACGTCCTTCGATAGCGGATTCACATGGAACGAAGGCTTCCCGCCCTTCCCGCTCTTGGTGTCAGCGAACGGAGCAAAGGTGAAGGAGGTGCAGCCGCCGTTCGGGACGGGCGATCCTGTGCTTGCCTTCGGGCGCGCACGCTCTGTTGACACTGGGCCCCCAGGCGGCACGCCGGTCGTGTACTACGGCTACCTGGGTATCAGCGCCGACCGCTGCGAGCACGGCATCTTCGTGAGCCGCTCGACCAATGGCCTGCTGTGGACCCGTCCGGTCGTTCCTCCACTCATCCCACCTGCGGGCCTGTTCACGCCCGTGTATTGGGACCCGGCCGGAAACTGCAACGTCTTCAACGATAAGCCGTGGCTCACGGTGGACAATAGCGGTGGCCCACACGATGGCCGCGTCTATGTCACGTGGTCTCGCTTCAGGTTTGCCGGCAACAGATATCAAGAGTCCCTTATCCTCATGACCTTTTCCGATGACAACGGATTGACGTGGTCCGATCCCAAAGAGGTGAACGGCTCTTCGGCAAGCCTGTGCCAGCATCAGATCAACGGCCGGAGCGGGCGCTGCGACGAAAGTCAGTTCTCGAACATCGTTGTGGGCGCGGATGGGACCCTCTACGTGGCTTTCGTCAACCAGCAACTTCGCGGCTCCGGGGATGGTTTCCGTAATCAGTACCTGGTGACCCGCGTGAACCCGGACACCCTCGCGGTGGACGGGCCTTACTCGGCTGCCGCGCTCACGGACGGGGAGAGTGATTTCCCGGTGAACGCGCTGGGGCTACCCACACTCTGCAATTCCAACTTCCGCCTCAATTCCGCGGGCAACCTTGCGATCGATTCGTCAGATCCGGCGGGAGAGACGCTCTACCTTGTCTTCGCCGATAATCGCAACGGATCGACCTTCACCCCTAAGACTGTTGTGACCCAAGAACCTCCAGACTCCTTCGTCTGCCCGGAGGGCAAGACCACGGACGACGACGTATTCATCCTCAAATCCACCGATCGAGGCGCGACGTGGGTCAACCCAAGCACAGGCTCATCGTCCCCGTTGAGGGTGAACCAGGACGGATTACGTAACGGCAAGGACCAGTGGTTCCCATGGGCGGCTGTCGCTCCTGATGGACGTGTGGATGTCGTGTTCTACGATCGGCGGGACGATCCGTTCAATCGCTTCACCCACCTGTACCTAGCACGCTCCAGTGACGGAGGCGCCACCTGGACGGACATGCGCGTATCTGACGTCCCCTCCAACATGAACTGGTCATTCGACAGCGGCATCTTTATAGGCGACTACAATGCACTGGCGATCGGCCCCGATGGTACGTCTTACCCCTTCTGGACGGACGCGCGCAATGGGACGCCCCGTGTGCGCCAGTCCGACGTCTTCTTTGACGCAGTCGCGCCATAGCCGTCTTCTGAATCCCGGTAGAAGGCTGCTGCCGGCGCCGGGCCACGTGACGGCGCCGGAGGCGGTGGCGACGGTGACGGCAGCGCCGAGCGTCGCGCCGTTGCCGGTGCTCTCCCGTACCTTGACCACGGTACCGCCCGGATCGACGAAGAAGAGCAATACGCGTGAGCCGCCGACGCAGAGCGCGA
>CAYZLC010000219.1:0-3260 GCA_964479365.1 uncultured Dehalococcoidia bacterium | reverse complement strand
CAAATTTTGAGGCATCACTTCGATTTCGGTAACAGTTACTTATGAGGCATCACGGGTTAGGCCACAACGCTCGGCGGCTGACGCAACAATAAGCCCGTCTCTGCGTCTGTATAGCTGCATCGATACCAGCCGACCGGAGGGGAGGGATAGATGCGAAGATTGTGGCGATATTCCGCCGCCCTGGGAGCGGCTCTTGCGCTGTCGTTTGCGTCTTCGAGTCCCGTTCTCGCAGACTCGCGGCAGCACCAGGTGGTTAACGACGATACTTTGTGGAGCATCGCGGACGTCTACGATGTGACCATCGATGAGCTAGTGAAGGTCAATAACATCGAATTTCCTGACCTGATCCTGCCTGGAGACGTAATCCAAATACCGCCTCCGCCCGCTTCCGGTCCTGCTCCGCCGACCGAATACGAGGTGCAGCCGGCGGATACCTTGAGCCACATCGCCGTGCGCTTCGATGTTTCGGTCGAGGAGCTTAAGGACGTCAACCAACTCACTGACGAGCACATCATCGTCCCCGGGCAGAAGCTGAAGATACCAGGCACAGCCTCCGCCGGCGAATCGGAGGCGCAGGCGGTCCGGCACCCGCCGGACGATCCCGAACTCGAGCGAATGTTTGAGGAGCTGGCTGCCGCCGAAGACGTGGATCCGTCCCTCGTGAAGGCGATCGCCTGGCTGGAGAGCGGCTGGCAGCAGCACGTGGTGAGCCCCGCAGGCGCTGTTGGGTTCATGCAGTTAACGCCGGTGACGGTGCAATGGCTGGAGCAGTCCGTCTTCGGTTACGAGCTAAATGAGGACGTCAGTGTCCACGACAACGTCAACATGGGTGTGACGTTCTTGCGGATCCTCCTGGATGCGACGGGGGACGAGGAAAAAGCGATCGCCTCCTACTACCAGGGCTACGGCACGACGATGAGCGGGGTAATGTACGAGGAGACGAAGCACTACATCGAGCTCGTACGCGCGGTGCAGCGGGGGTACTGGCCGGAATAGGTGTTAGCCAGCCGTGCCTGCGATGCCCAACTGAGGAGCGACGGGCTTGAGGGATTCAATGACGAAGTTGATGTGCTCTTCCAGGTCGACGCCGAGCTGCTCGGCGCCTTTCGTGATGTCCTGCCGGTTCACAGCGCGTGCGAACCCCTTGTCCTTCATTTTCTTGCGGACGGCCGCCACATCCACCTCTTCGATGCTCTTGCTGGGGCGCACGAGCGCCACGGCGGTGATGAACCCGGTTAATTCATCGACGGCATAGATGGCGCGGTCCATCGGCACCTTGCGTTCGAGACCCAGGTAATCCGCATGACAGAGCACGGCGTAGACGATGTCTTCGGGCACACCACGGGCACGCAAGATCTCCGCGCCTTTGACGGGATGCTCCTCCGGGTTGGGGTGCATCTCGAAATCGAAGTCGTGCAGGAGCCCGACGATCGCCCAGCGCTCCTCGTCGCCGGCATGCTTGCGGGCATAGGCGCGCATGGCAGCCTCAACGGCGAGGGCGTGCTTGCGGAGGGGCTCAGTCTTGGTGTATTCGCAGAGGATATTCCAGGCGTCTTCGCGGTTCATGACACTCTCCCGGAGCTTTGATCCCGGCTTCGATACGCATCTTGAAATTGTAAGCGATAAGCCGTCGCGTTTCGCGCCTGATCGCGTGTGCGGTATGATTTAAGTCCAACCTTGAGCATTTCTGACGGAACTGGGGGCTCAGAGATGCCGAGAAAGGGTGATTAGAGATGCCGAGGTCAATCTGGAACGGGGTCATCAGCTTCGGGATGGTGAGCATCCCGGTGAAGCTTTATACGGCAACCCAGGGGAAGGATATATCGTTCCATCTTCTGCACAAGGAGTGCGGGACGCGCCTTCAGCAGTTGCGGTGGTGCCCGGAACACGAGCGTGCGGTTGAGTGGGGCGAGGTGGCCCGCGGCTACGAGTACGCGCGCGAAGAGCACGTGGTCATGACGGAAGAAGACTTCGACAAGCTTCCGCTGCCCAGCAAGCAAGCAGTCGAGCTGTCTGCTTTCGTCAAGGCGGACGATATCGACCCGATCTTCTACGAGAAGAGCTACTACCTTGAGCCGGATGCCAAAGGCGTGAAGCCGTTCGCGCTTCTAATGCAGGCGCTCAAAGAGAAAGGCCTGACGGGCATCGCCAAGATCGCGGTGCGAAACAAAGAGCAGCTCTGCGCTCTACGTCCGATGGACGGGACGCTCATTCTTGAGACACTTTTCTATCCGGACGAGATCCGCGCGGAGAAGACCGAGCTGCCTGACGTCAAGATCTCCGAGAAAGAGCTGGATATGGCGTTCACGCTGATCGACCTGCTCACGGAAGATTTCGACCCTGAGAAGTACAAGGATGAATACCGAGAGGCGTTGATGCAGGTGATCGACGCGAAGCTCGAGGGCGAGGAGATGCCGGAGGTAGCAGCGGTGCGACCGGCCAAGGTAACGGATATCATGACTGCCTTGCGAGCGAGCGTGGAGGCGGCGCAGAAGCGCAAGAAGGGCGAAGAGGAGGAGGAAGAAGAGGCGCTGGACCGCCGCCGCAAGGCCGGCTAGCCGCGCTACGCTTCCGAAAAGTCGGTACCGTCCCTGCGGACCGCGGATTGCCTTCCGCTGGCGCTGCCTTGATAGAGCCGTCCGTTTCAATGACGGCGAGCCTTACGCCCTCAACATCTTGGACTCCGTGCGGGCGTATCGCCAACAGAACTGTCCTCCTGGTCGACGTCCGTAACCGTGTGCGTGTTCCTACCCACCAACTTGCTGTCGCTGACCATTGCCTTGCTGTGCCGAATCCGTGCATAGCTGAGTGAGCCGCGCGAACCGATGCCATAATAGAACCATGCTTGAGAGATACGGCCAAAAGCGCGATTTCGACCGCACGCCGGAGCCTGGGCCCGACGCCAAACGCGACGGACGCGGGCCACTCATTTTCGTCATTCAGAAGCACGCGGCCACCCGGCTGCACTACGACTTCCGGTTGGAGTTGGAGGGAGTGCTCAAGTCGTGGCCGATTCCTAAGGGTCCGTCGCTCAACCCGAATGACAAGCGTCTGGCGGTGATGGTAGAGGACCATCCGCTGGACTATGCCTCGTTCGAAGGGGTTATTCCGAAGGGGGAGTACGGCGCTGGCCAAGTCATCGTTTGGGACGCGGGAACGTACTCGCCGGACGAGGACGGCAAGCTCTCATTTGGCGACAGAAACGAAGCGGAGGCACGGATACGCGAGGGGTTGCAGAAGGGCAAGCTCTCGATCTTCCT
>CAYZLC010000218.1:0-3264 GCA_964479365.1 uncultured Dehalococcoidia bacterium | reverse complement strand
GCGCGCTTTACGTCACCATCGCCCGCTGGCGAACACCAAACGGCGAGCTGATTGAGGGGGTCGGTCTCGAGCCGGACGTCGCGGTGGCGCTTACTCCGCAAGACGTCGAAGCCGACCGCGACCCGCAGCTCTTCGCAGCGATCGACTTCCTGCAGGGCGGCGCGCAGGCGCAGAACGCTCAGGCTGACAACTAGCGGGTTTATGTAAAGCCCTTCCCTGCCGGGGCATGTTGGGCGAGAAGACAGTCACCGTCAACCGCAAGGCGGGTTACGACTACCATATCCTGCGCAGTCTTGAGGCCGGGCTGTCACTCCTGGGCAGCGAAATCAAATCGGTGCGCAGCGGGCACGTCAGCATCCGCGAGGCGTACGTCCGCCCGCATAACGGCGAGATGTGGCTGGTGGGCGCGCACATCGCGCAGTACCCGCCGGCAGGCCGCGCGAACCACGACCCGACCCGCTCGCGCCGCCTCCTCCTGCACCGCCGCGAGATCGGCGAGCTGGAGCGGGAGGTACAAACTGCCGGGGTAACGCTCGTGCCTCTACGGCTATACCTGAAGGACGGCAGGGCCAAGCTGGAGATCGCGCTCGCCCGCGGCAAGAAGAGCTACGACAAACGCCAGGCGATTGCCAAGCGTGAGACCGACCGGCAGATACAACGAGCACTGCGCCGTCGCTCATAAGCGCAATCAGCGTTCGCTGGGAAAGTCAAAGCCCGTCGGGCGATGCCCGGCGGGCTTTGACTGCAGAAGTGCAGTTCGCTTATTGGATGAGACGGCGGATGAGGATGCCCGAGGTGGGATCGTAGGCCCCGAGGAACCCGGCAGACTGGCTGTAGGCGGCGTCCACGATCTCGATCGAGACCTCCCAGTGGCCTTTGCCGCCGTTGCAATTGTTGCTGCCAACGCAGGCGTAGGACTCCAGGTAAGCCAGAGACCACCCACGGATGGTGACCGTAGAAATCGGGGTTGACTCGTAGCTGACGATCGGGATGATGATGAGCCACGGACTGTTAGGGCACGCGACAGTATACTGCGGAGTCACCATGCCGGTTGGCGTGAACACCTCGCCGAAGTCGTCTATGTCGTTACCGCTGGCGTCGCACTTGGCCCCGGTCGCCCACCGCGCCTCGATGCCCACATCAGTTGGGCCGACCTTGTTGCCCGTGAGCGAGTCGACGATGCCGTTGCAGGGCGGCGGGTCCTGCCCCGAGATGCAGTAGGACCAGGCTGCTAGACCGTCAACGATGTTGTCACGGTACTCGCTGGACCCGCCGCCACCGCCGTCGAAGTCGAGCGCGCCGCGCCAACCGCTGACGCCATCCTCGGCGCCGACCTTCACCTGGCACGTCGCGCCGAAGATAGGGTCTCCGCCAGCGTCGAGACAGTTCGTGTCACCCTCAAGCAATGCCCAGGGCATCATCTTGTGGCCGCCGGCGAGAGAGCCTGTTCGCGCCGCCGCAACGGCGCCGACCTTGTCTGTGGTCTTTCCGAGGACGCGGCCGAAGATCCAGCCGAAATCTCCTTCCAGCTCGACGAAGAGAGTGTCGTTCGGGAAGCCGGTCGTACGCACCTCAATGTTCTTGATCTGGCTGGAGTCGACGCCGTTGTTGGCGGCCCACTCTGTCGCCTTTTGCTGGGCGGTTACGGGATTGAGTGGAAGCTCCGCGACGCCCGCTAACGCCGCGGCGTCGGCGGTGTTCTGAAGATGCCGCCGGTCCTGGAAGAAGAGACCCACATCGATTGCCATGGCGGTGAACCCCAAGAGGACTGTCAGCGCCAGGACGAATATGAGCAGGGTCTGGCCGTGCTCTCTCTTGTTACCGAAATGCATAGACATCGTACCTGCCCTTCCTCCTCGAGAATGCCTGCTGTTACAGGCTAGCGGTTATGTCTATACACGTGAGTTAAGGCCTAGGAAAGCTGAGTGAATACTTGGTGAACGATTTCCCAGGCAGCCTCCGGTCATACGGTAGAGACAGAGATTCGGGCCAGAAAGCAGCCGGACTTACTCCATTAGGCGCCTAACCGGTGACCGCTGACGATGGGTCGAAGGCGCCGATGAAGCCGGCGGCCTGGGAGAATACAGCATCCACCATAGTCACATCGACCTCCCAGTGACCCTTGGCATTGCAGTTGGATGCGCCCACGCACCTGTAGCCGTTGAGGTAAGCCAACGCCCAACCCTCAATCGTCACTGTCTTAACAGGGTCACCGTTGAGAGTTACGATCGGGATGATAATGAGGCGCGGGCTCCCCGGGCAGGTCACGCTGAAGTTGGCGCCGCTGCCGTTGGTGTTCGCGGTAAACACCTCGCCAAAATCGTCGATGTCGTTACCGTTGATGTCGCACCCGGGCGTGGCCTCGGCCAGAAGGCGGGTATCGATCCCGTGGGCGGTGCCGCCCACCTTGTTTCCGGTGAGCGCGTTCACCTCGGTCGTCTCACATTCCGGTTCCGTCTGCCCGCGCGAGCAGTAGACGGTCTCGGCCTCGCCGTCGATGATGTTGGACTCGTATTCCTTGGAGCCGCCGCCGTTGGCGTCGAGATCGAGCGCGCCGCGCCAGCCGCCGATGCCGTTCTGGGCGCCGACCTTGACGGAACAGTCGGCGCCGGGGATCTGGACGCCGCTCGCGTCGAGGCAGCTGGAGTCGCCGACAACCATTGCCCACGGCATCAGGTCGTTGCCTCCCACAAGCGATCCGACCTGGGCGGCCGCCTTGGCGGACACGGCGCTGGTGGTCTGGCCGAGGACCCGGCCAAAGATCCAGCCCGAACGTGTTCTCTACTTCTACGAACAAGGTGTCATTCGGGAAGCCGGTGGGCGTACTTCGATGGTCTTGATCTCACCTGACGCGACTCCGTTGTTTGCGGCCCACTCGATCGCTCGGGTCTTCGCGGCGGCCGGGTCGTTCGGCAATTCGGCGACGCCGGCGAGCGCGGCCGCGTCCGATGTGTTCTGGAGATCGCGCTCGCCCGCGGCAAGAAGAGCTACGACAAACGCCAGGCTATTACCAAGCGTGAGACCGACCGGCAGATACAACGAGCACTGCGCCGCCGCTCTTAAGCGGCACGGCGTGCGCCGCGCAAAAACAAGGGCCCGCCGAGTAACACGCCGGCGAGCCCTTGCCTTCAGAAGTGCAGTTCGCTTACAGGCTACGTCTTCCCCGAGGTCCTTTCCATTAATCGTTAGCAAATATCGGTGAACGTTCGGTAGAAGCTCTCGTCTTTAGCTGCGGAATCGGAAGGTCGCACACGAGTTAGCAAA
>CAYZLC010000217.1:0-3307 GCA_964479365.1 uncultured Dehalococcoidia bacterium | reverse complement strand
TTGCCGAGGCTGAGCAACAGTTCCGGGCGGCCA
Organism: uncultured Dehalococcoidia bacterium; assembly: GCA_964479365.1. GTDB lineage: Bacteria > Chloroflexota > Dehalococcoidia > SM23-28-2 > RBG-16-64-32 > CF-163. The sequence goes on along the minus strand of CAYZLC010000217.1, from coordinate 3,274 downwards.
GCGATCTCTTGCCCAACGAGGCAGCGATCCAGTACCATCTGGGTCTGGTCGCGCATCGACAAGGCCGAGCGGTAGAAGCCAGCACCGCGCTGAAGCGAGCGTTGCTGCTGAACCCTGAGTTCGAGGAGGCCACGGCGGCCCGGAAGCTGATCAAGGAGCTGGGGGGCTAGACTCGAAACCTAGCTGGCAGCCGGCCCCGTGGAGTGGCGCCCTGTGGAGCGGTGCATCCGATGCGCCACAGGGCTACTCCACAGGGCGGGCAGCGGGCAGTGCGCGAAGCGCCAAGCGCATGGCGCATAGCGGGAGGTGCGTCGGGCCGAAGGGAAGCGCAAAGAGCATAGCGCTAAGCGCTAAGCGGCGAAAGTGCTGACGGCTGATAGCTTCGCGTTGAACTGCCGAACCGTGGAACTGTCACCCAGGTCCTACCGAACCACCGAACGACCGAACTACCGTACACCTTTGAGGTTTCCCGTACCCTCGTACCCTCGCACCTTCGTACGCTTTTAGATTGATGCCGCCCTGCCGAACTACCGAACGGTCTTGATGCACAGCCGAACAATCGAACTGCCGAACAGCCGAACGCTTCTTGAGAATAGCCAATGTGGCTGAAGGCTGACCTGCACATCCACACCTGTGAGGGACCAGAGGGCTTCGTCCCCTGGACACCCCAGGAGCTAATTGACCTCGCTGCCCAGACTGGCTATCAAGTCCTAAGTTTCACGGACCACGACAGGGTCACTTACAGTCCCGTCCTCGCACGCTATGCCCAAGAGCGGGGCATCCTTCTGATTCCTGGTGTTGAAGCCACGGTCGAAGGCCGTCACGTCCTCCTTTACAACTTCCCTTGCCCACCCGAGGCCCTGCGCTCATTCGGCGACATCCGACGACACAAGGGGTCCAATACCCTTGTGGTTGCGCCGCACCCGTTTTTTCCCGGACCTACATCGCTACGGCATCGTCTCTTGGAGCATCTTGATCTGTTCGATGCCATCGAGCACTGCCACTTCTATACGCCGTGGATCAACTATAATCGCCCGGCGCAGCGCTTGGCACAGAGCAATGCCATTCCACTTCTCGGGGGTTCCGACGCCCATCTGCCATGTCAGTTCGAAAGAGCCCACTCGCTCATCGAGGCTGATCCCAATCCCGAGGGAGTCCTAAGCGCCATCCGTAGCGGGCGTGTGCGGGTTGTCAGCCAACCCCTGAAAAGCCATACCCTGTGCGCGATAGGGGTATCGTTAGTCAGTGGGGCCGTCCTGCAGGCAGGATGGGGATTAACCGAGGCGCTTTGGAACGGGCTATCGTTGATGATAGCCCGTGCGTATGCTAGCGTTCGAGACACCCACCAGCCAGAGTCAGTGGGCGTACACTGGCGGCACAGCGGGGAGAGGATTTCCAAAAGGAACTGATCACAATCCCGCTTCCGCTCTTCGTCTGCTTCCCTCTGCAGTCCTGACACAAGAATTTTACCGCCAATCCCGCCTGGGGCGGGACAAGGCCGCAAAGGCACACTTCTCTCAACAATCCCCCGCCAGACCCGGACGAGAATGTTCCGGACCGTCTCTCGAGCGTCTCGCCGTTTGAAATTGAATATGGGCAGTTCCTTGGCGCTCTTGGCGCCTTGGCGGTTGGCCGATTGGCCCGTACAACGCTCCCGAAATAGAAAAGGCAGGAACGGTTTCCCGTCCCCGCCTTCGTTAGGTTTGGGCTTCGCCAAGCCTCGGATCAGCCCCGCTTTCGGAGGCGTCGGCCGAAGGCCGCGACCCCGACCAGACCCGACCCAAGGAGGAGGAGGGTACCGGGTTCTGGAGTAAGCACCGCGTCGTCAGTCAATGACCGAATGTAAAATCGGTCGTTCTCAGTAGTTGTAGTGGTAAGGGCTGCCTGGGTCCCGAACAGGAGAGAAGTGACGCTGTCGCCCGTGAGCGAAAGGGTTAGCGCGGAACTGCCTGAGCTGTTGAACACATTCTGTTGGCTCCCGAAGCCCAGGCCAGAGAGCCCCGCGAGCCCTGTGCCCAGGAGACTTCCCGTCATATTCCCAACCCAGTACGACACGTCGCGATCAAACGAGGTCCCTCCCGGATCAATGACGATCTGCTTGAGATCCACCGGGGCGCTGAACTGGAAAAGGATGAAGTCAAGTTGGCCGACGTTATCCACGCGCTGGACGTTACCCGTACAAGTCCCATCTCCCGTATTGCAACTACCGAGGCCAGAGGCCGTTCGGGCTACCTCGGCGGTCTGGAAAGTCGTCAAACTACTCCCGGTGAGCCCCCAGGCGGTCGCGGTCACGGTTATGCCACCGACGGTGAACGTGTAGAGGTTGCCGTATCCCGAGCCCGAGGTGGTACTTAGCGTGCTACTCCCCGAGGAAAAATCCCAAGTTATCGGGGTCGCCTCACTAGGCGTGCCATATGCTGTCAAGATCCCGGATAGAAACACAATTGCGGCAAGACGCTTAAGTGTCATCGCCTCACTCCTCGTCCTCACGAAAGTACCCGCCCAAGGCGTATCTCCGGAAGTCTCCTGATCGTCTCGATACAATGACCCATCAACTCATTCGACTTGAAAAGCATCCCTCGTGCCATCTTCCCATTGGATCTATAGGAGATGGCCGTCTGCTTGGAGGAACGTTAGCATTACCTAGGGGTTACGTCGGGAATCCAGGATCCTGGTGGCATGGACAGTGGCCGCTTAAGCCTTGCACTGCCTCCCGGAAGTGCTAGCTCTTCCGACACTCATTCTGAAGCTGGCTCAGTGCAACTGGTGCTCGTTCGTGTCCAACATGTTGGAATCCCAAGCTCAATACCCCGCTTGGTCAACAGCACCTCTCATCGCCAGTAGCTGCGAGGCCGAAGCCTTTTCCGAGCAGCCAAAGGGCCCGTTCGACCGCTGCTGACTGCTGACTCGTTAGCTTAGCTCCATCAGGATCCAGAAAAAAAGGCAGGAGCGAGTTTCGCTCCTGCCTTATCGACTTGATCCTCTGAACTTTGATCAGCCGCGCTTGCGGAGTCGCCGTCCGAAAGCCCCTATGCCGATAAGCCCTGACCCCAAGAGGAGGAGCGTTCCTGGCTCGGGCACAGAGGCCGGCGGATCGGAAATCATACCACTGGTGGTGGTGGTGGTCCCATCCGGGAGGAGGAGGAGGATGCCCTGGATCTTGGCCACTGCGGTAAAAGGACCAGCATTGTCCCCCTGGTTCGCCGGGCTGCCGAGAACGTTGAACGAGTCGGCACTAAAGCCATTGCAACTGGAACAGAAGATGTCGTATTCG
>CAYZLC010000216.1:1801-3315 GCA_964479365.1 uncultured Dehalococcoidia bacterium | reverse complement strand
TTGGACTCATTCCAGGCGATGTCGGCGATCTCGGCGGCGAGCGCGAGGCTCACAAACCCGAGCGCCATTGCCACTCCGGCAGTCGACTTTTTCGCCATGCCGTGTCTCGATCGCGAGCGCGAAAGCCGGCTGAAGGCGCTGCACGAATAGAAAACCCCGCTGTCTGATAGACTACGGCGTGACTATCGGCCGCTCTCAGCTGCTTTCTGTTCTTCGTGCCTCGCCCGACTGAGATCCAAGAGGCGCTGTCCCGATTCCCGCAGCGTGCGCAGTTCTTCTTCATGCCCTCCAACGTCGCGGAATACCTCGCCGGCAGCCTGTCCCACCTGCTGGTCCGGGCTCTTCATCCACTCCCGGGCCTCGGCTACTCCGGCCTGGGGGTCGCGTCCCACCACGCGCAGGATCTTCGTCCGGGTCATCTGCAGCACCGCCAATTGCCCATAGTTGGTGATCGCCGTAGCCTGATCTGCCGGTAACTGGTCGTACGACTCCCACCAACCATGCTCCGCAATGTACTGCTCGGCGCCCTGTCTCTCTCGAACGGTCGAGGCGGCCTGCTGCTCGAGCGCCGCGATCTTCTTTTCGAGCGGTGGCAGCACCTCGCCGTCGTAGTAGTCCGGGAACTCGCGGCTCGCCTCGACGTATCTGCCATCTCTGAGGCGGTACACCGAGGGCCACGAAGGCGTCGCAACCGTCGGATCCCAGAAAAACTCCTTTGGAATTATCAACTCTTGTTTGCCGTCCTCGTCGAGATCGCGGACTCCCTTTTCAAGGCCGATGCCCCAGCCCCCTATGTCGTCGCGACGGACCTTGCCTGACGAGTCTTGGGTGTATATCGCCAGCTCGTTGAAGAAGCCGCGGCCGTTGACATCGTAAACGACTAGTAGTTGGTATGTTCCGTTGCCCGCGAGATCGACCCATCTGAAATCGCCGATGCTGCCTGCCGTCGCGGCTATTATGGTGCCCTCGTTGCCCGATACCTGGTTGACGAATCTCACCACCGCGTCCTTGTCGAAGGCGTGCAGGCTTTCGATATTGGACTGGGTCCAAGGGATGTTCGATATTTCCGCGGCACGCGCAGGACTCACAAGCGCCAGAATCAGAGCCGCAATTGCAATCAGTCTCTTCTTCATCGCCAGATCCCTCTAGTCGGTTCCTTTACTACTGCAGTTTGTCCCTAACCCCCGGCGTAAACAGATCGCTCGGATTACTCACGTACTTCACGCCCGATGGATTGCCGAACGCCCCGGTCTCTCCGGGAGGAAAGATATTTGTCGCGGTGACTTGTGGGTCCACAATTGGATCATTCACCGCCCACTTCCAGTTGGCGTTTTTACACGTCCACGTGTTGCCCTTTTTGCTGATTGTACCGGGTGGCGGGCAGACCGGAATGTAGTACTGTTTCCTGAGAGTCGTGGCCGTGTCCGGATTGTTGATCTGGCCCATACCACTGTAAAGCACGAGCGCCATGTTCTCGAGCGCTAAGCCTGTCAGCGGTTGGAGCTGCGGACCGC
>CAYZLC010000216.1:0-1791 GCA_964479365.1 uncultured Dehalococcoidia bacterium | reverse complement strand
TTAATGATCCAGCCCATATTCGTAGTCGCGATGGAAATCTTGTTCGGCGCCGTAGGATCGGGTGCCCCGGTGAGCGCGTTGGTCGGGGTGCCGCTGAACAGGTTGACCGCGTCCTGGGTGTTGACCAGCCATTCCCACGCGCGCTCTTTGCCGCGCACATCGCCTTTAGCCTTGATCTGCATCAGGCCGATGTTGGCGCCACGCGGCTCGGTGGGCGTTTGCACGCTCTCAGTCGGCCACTTGACCGGTATCTGAAAGTCGCGCTTGAGATTCCACAAATCGGCATTAGGCGGATTCTCCGCGGGCGTGAGGAATTGCCGATAGACGGTCTCCCTCATGCCGATGCCAGTCATCAGATTGGGCGTGGCCGAACCGATTTGAGTATAGCTCCCACTGCCGGTGTACAACTCGATGAGCTTGGGAGTGATTACATCGGGTACACCGGGTCCCGGGATGCCGCCACCCCCGGTGAGGCCCCCCGTTCCGCCGCCAGTGCCGGTTTCAGGCCCTTCCACGTAGAATGTCACGCAGTCCCGGACCGTGTCGCCGTCGCTGGCGGTGGTGGTGGCCGTCACCCTAACCTCACCGCCCATCGACTGATAGGTCTGAGTATTGGTGGCGCCGCTGAAACTGCGCGTGTCAGTCACAGCCGGACTCAGCGTGTTGCCGCTGGTGTTGTAAGACAGCGACGCGGTCCAGTTGATCGACCCGCCGGCGCTGCTCACCGCAGCAAACTGCACCGGGTCGGTGGCAGTGTAATTATTCGGCTGTGTCAGTTGAAAGAGCGCGGCAACATTTCCCTTTGACACGTCAAACGGCTGAGACAGCCCGTCGCTCTGAATCGGCTGGGTAATTCGCAGCGCTCCGATTTGGCCGCGGACCAGCGAGAAGGGCGTATCGTGCAGCACCGTGCTGTTGTTGACGAATCGCAAGTGCCATCCGGCACCCACCGGCACCTCGCAGTTGATCAGCACTCTGGAGAGGACATTGGTGTGGCCGGCGCCACCGCCGCATATGGGCGGGCCAGTGCTGGAGATGAAACACTGTGAGGCCGCATCGTAGGTAATTGAGGGGCCGGTCTTGATCGTCTCGTCCGGTCTTACCGCCAGCCACTGAAACGTCTCCCCGTCGGTGGCAAAGAAGATGAACGCCTCGAGGGCGACCCCCCAGTCCGACGGGTTGACCTGGCCGCCGCTGTCCACCAGCGTCTGGCAGAGTTCAGGAGGTTGCTCGCCGGGGCGCAGGCAGCTCTCTCCGAAGGTGAAGAACTTACTGAACGCGGTCGGGGTCGCGACCCGGTAGGGGCCGCGAAAACTCACCTCGCTGGCGCTAGCGGGGCCAATCGCGAGTACGACGAAGAGCGCGGCCGCGAGGCGTGCCGTTGCGGACGCAGCGAACGACGCGCTGGGGGGGCAACTCTGATACCGAGCGCGAGCATCACTGCCGCTCGGCAGAGGCCAATCAAAACCGCGCGTTGACGGTTCATGGTGTGCGTCCCCCTTTTGCGCAGCCGACGCTAGTCGATCTGATCACTCAAGGTCAACTTACATGCGCCACGTAGTTAGCGAAACGCGTGGACAGTTGCGTTGATTTTCACTCCGCTGCTGCTCATATCGTGGGCGGAGCGAATCATTGGCTGATCGGTTCGGCGGGGCCGCGCACGCGCATGGATTGTTCGTGCGAGGACACCTCGACCGCAAAGTGCGTCGCTGTCGTGCAAAACCTGCTTCCGACCTGCCGACCCTGCTTTGCCTCGCCGCATCGGCGCCTGTACGCTCGACCGCGTGAAGG
>CAYZLC010000215.1:0-3338 GCA_964479365.1 uncultured Dehalococcoidia bacterium | reverse complement strand
GTGACATAGACCTCGCCGTGCTGGTAGGGCGACATCGTGCCGGGGTCGACGTTGAGGTAGGGGTCGAGCTTCTGGACGACGACGGAGACGTTGCGAGCCTTGAGGAGCCTGCCGATGGCGGCGGTGGTGATGCCTTTGCCCACCGAACTGACCACGCCACCGGTTATAAATATGTACTTCGCTGCCATGTACCCCCTTCGGTCTGCCGACGCTGCATCGGGGCCTTACGGGGGGCTCCTCCGCCCAACAATGATGATACCGGAGGGCGGGTGCCGGGGCAAGGGATCGGCGGCACAAATTGGGGATAAGGAGCGAGTGCTTTAGCGGAAGTTTTCCACACGGTGCCGTAATGATGGTCTCGCGTGCTTTCCCCCGCGAAAGCAACGTACGGTTGCGAAGTTCGTTTGGTAGTTTTAGGGTTTGGGACTACGCGCAGATTCTAGAATTGTCCTGCCTCGGTAATCCGCGCGGTTAAGGTGGCCAAGGGCACTGCCCGCCGTTGGTAAAGAACGCCTGCTGCCCATCGAACATCGGCGGCCGCGCCGGCGACCCGACGGCGCCCGTGATCAAGGAGTTGAGATCGCCGATGTTGATCAGTGTAGATGCCGCGTGCGGCGGTAGCTGGAGGTTCCAGCGGGACATCGCGGCGTCGATGACGGTATCCCCGTCATCGTCCAGCGGATGGCCGAACTTGTTGAATGACCCGTCCAGCCCGGGGGGAGAGAGGAAGCTGTTGATGTCCGCGATGTCCAGCCTGTTATTCGCCCCTGCCAGCTCCGACGGCCACCCGTTGCCCCCGCAGGCATCTTGACCGTTCGCTGTGGCCCCAGCGGAGAAGATGAGCTGCTCCTGGCTACCGGTCCAGCCGTCGCCGTCGCAGTCGAACGCCTCGCTACCGGCAGGCAGCGCTTCGTCCGTCTGCGTATCGCCGTTGTCATCCATACCCGCAAAGGCGCCATCTAGCCGCTCCGGGCGGATGGCCGCGCTCAACGGGTTGCCGGCGCACGGCCCCTCGTCCGCGTCCAGAACCAAGTCATTGTCATCATCCGGGTCCAGCGGGCTGAGTACCGCGTCGACGATTAGACCGTATCGACGGTCGGACTGAAAGACGTACTGTGTCGAGCCGATAGTGGCGAGAAGCACGTTCCAGGCGCCGTCGTAGGCGTTGTCCGCAGCCTCCGTCTGGGCCTGGTGGTAAATAGGCCGGCCGGTAAAGCCGGAAGCGTCGAAGCCGAAGGCCTGTAGCCCCGCCTTGTACCAGCCGACGTATAACCGGTTGCCCTCCACAAGCAGGTTATGCGCCGGGTTCACGACCGGCATCAGGGAACTGCCCAGCGCTATACCGTCAACGTACGCCGGAGTTCCCGGCGTGTTTATGTCCCACATCTGGACTGGCTCAAGGCCAACCGTGTTCATGAACTCGTCCTCGATAAACAGATGGCTGCCGTCCGCGGCCGGGTAGGAGTCATGGGTAAGGAACCCCGCCGGATCGATGCTATGGTCCGGGTTCAGCGGCTGGTTCGCGCTGCCCGGCTCGATCACGCCGGGCGTGACGTGATCGGCATCGAGGATCATCAGGCCGGCAGCCCAGTACGAAACGTAGACGCGGCGGCCGATCGCCCCGCCGTGATCGATAACCGTCATGTCATGCACGTAGTTGCTGCCACCGGCTTCCGTGTGTCTGTACCGGCCGATCTCGCTGATCGCCCCGAGGTCGGTGATGTCCAGCACGCGCATGTCATCGGGGAGGTCGGCCGTCAGATAGATGTACTTACCGTCACCGTTAGCGTCGTTCTCGACGAAGATGTCGTGCACATCGCACCACTGGCCGGTGAAGACCTGATCGATCACGGCGGTCGCCGGCGCGTCCGTTACATCCACAATGACGACACCACAGGCCGCGCCTGCTTGCAGCCGCTCAAGGGCCAGCGCTATGTACCGGTTTGCCCCCTGCTTGAACGCCTTGATGTCGGCGGTGTAGGTATTCGGCGTGCCCCAGGCCTCTTGCGCGACGAGCGCCGGGCTGCCGTTGTGGGCGATGCGGGTGATTGTGAAAGCCGCCTCCTGGCCGCCGGCCTGCGCGATATAGAACTCGCCGCCCTGTTCGTAAGCGGCCGCCTCGCCGGTGGTGCAGATGCCGTTGTCCTGCGCCGCGACGAACGCGACGCCAGAGATACTGCCAGCCGGATCGATATCCTTATCGCAGACTGCCTCGGCCGAAACAGCGCTCGATACGCCTCCGTGATGCAGGGCCTGGCCCTGACGCAGGACTATGCTCGCAACCGGAAGGTCCCCGGCAGGACGGAGCGCGAGGCTGTGCTCATCGACCGCGCCTGCCGGCACACGTCCGCTGGACAAGCACAACGTGAGCAGGGCCAGAAGCGCCCCGATAGGCCGGGCGGCCTCGACATCGACTCGGAAACCCAACTTTACACTCCGCCTGGCCCTCTATCTTACAGCCCCCGACCCGTCGCGACCGCGTCACCCTCGCGCGTGCGGTCCAGCGAAGTTTCCCACGGGGCTGCTGTGCTGGTCCGCCGCGCGAAGATCCCGGTCCCCGAAGTTCGTTTGGTAATTTAGGGGTTTGGGATTACGCGAAGATTCTAGAATCGTCCTGCCTGCGACGTTGCATGCTACGTACTCGGTCTAAGCGAAGATCTTGATACCGAGATTCAAATCGCCGATCAGCTTCTCGACTTTGTGGCTGTACGGAACGTCGGCAAGATCGACACCGCCGCGGACGCCTAGAAATTCTACGCCGACAACCGCACCTTCGGCAGAGTAATCGATGTTGCGGAAATCATCAAGGCAAACCGACTTCTCGATCTCCCCTCCACTGAGCAAGACGTAAATGGCGTCGGATTCGGCGCTGTATTCCGCATATGCTCGAAACTTTGCCATCTCCTTAGTCTCCCTCCCAGACAGCAGTGGTCACCTGCATGGGGCTTGTGTCCCGTACCACGTACACCTTCAGATTCCGATTGCGGTATTTCCCAGCATAGATTACGGCCGGCAAGGCGCCTTCGCGTTTCGGCGCCGGTCGCGAATTATGGTAATGCTCCAAAACCCACTCCACGGCCTCTTCTGAGATTTTCCGCGTCCGCATCCGACGCTTCGCATGCTCGGTATACTCCGGCAACGTTAGTCCCCTTCGTGGGGGCCAGATTATAACAAGCGGCTAGCGTTGCCGCTAGGTCGAGGATAAACCAGTAGGGGTAACGCGGTCGCATAAGAAAAGTAGAAAATACGCAAGAAAGCACCGCGGTTTACGCCCCCTGCCAATAATTCGCCCTACGGCGGCCAAGGACAGACGCCGCCGTTGGTGAAGAACGCCGGCA
>CAYZLC010000214.1:0-3348 GCA_964479365.1 uncultured Dehalococcoidia bacterium | reverse complement strand
TCGGCCGTCTCGCACACCGCGGCGCTCGCCGGCTCCGCCGAAGTCTGGCGCGGCGCGCTGCGACAGGCCGGTGCGATCCAGGTGCAGACGCAAGAGGAGCTGATCGATCTGCTCGTGGCGTTCTCGCTCTTGCCGAAGCCGTCGGGTGCGCCTGGCCGCCGTGTCGGTGCGGTCGGTGGCGGCGGCGGCCGCGCCGTGCAGTGCGCCGACGCCTGCGTCGAGCACGGCCTGTTCGTGCCGCCCCTGGCCGAGTCGATCCGCGCGACGCTGAACGAACGCGCGCCGCTGCTCGCAGGCTGGGTGAACAACCCCGTCGACCAGTCGATCCTCGCCGGTGCGGGCCAGGGCGTCTCCGGCGCGTCGATCCTGGAGATGATGGCGGAGAGCGACGACTACGACCTGCTGATCGCCAACGTCGGCGAGGACTGGATGCTCGGCCGGCCCGACGCGGGCGAGCGCCTGCTCCGCATCGCCGAGCGCTTCGCGCAGATCGCGCAGCGTTCGACGAAGCCGATCGCGTTCGTGATCGGCCCGGCCGACTCGCCCGACGAGACGCGCTGGCGCGCCGTCGAGGGCGCGCGCTCCGCGCTCGTCGACGCCGGCCTCGCCACGTTTCCGACGGTCGAACGCGCGGCGTGGTCGCTGAGCAAGTGGGCAGGGTATTGGGAACAAGCGGCGACGTGAGAACACGCGCAATAGCGATGACCACAACCGACCAACCAGCAGCCAACGTTCGCTTCTACCGTCCGGGCGACGAAGAAGGCGTGCTCCGTGTCCTGCAGGCGTCGTTTCCGCGCTGGCCGGAGGTCGAGACAAGCGTCGCGCCCATCGACCACTTGCGCTGGAAGCTGGCCAGCGATGCGCACCCCGAGAACCACAACTTCGTTGCTGAAGTCGAAGGCCGGATCGTTGGCGCGCAGCTCGGTATTACAAAGCGGTACAGCGGCGGCGGCAGGACGCTTCGCTGTTGCTTAGACGTTGATAGCGCAGTGCTACCGGAATACCGCGGCCGTGGCGTCTATTCGAGTATCTTCCGCTTTAGAGCGGACATGACTACGGTGATCGATGTGGCCTTGGCGAGCACCGGCCGCGAATCGCTCTCACACCTCAATCGCGGGCTGGGACAGCGTCCCGTTGGGGACCGCCTAGACTTGATGATCTGCGATCTACCCGAAAGCACACAGGCCAAACCGCCGGACGATTTGTCGATCACCACCGTCGATCGCTTCGACGATCGTATCGAGGGCTTTTGGCCGAAGGCGGCGTGCCCATTCGATTTCATCGTCACGCCTTCGAAGGACGACCTGAACTGGCGCTACTGCGACGTCCGTGGCGGCAACGGCCGCGTCCTGCAGGCTGAGGAGCGTGGCGATATCGCGGGCTTCGCGGCGCTCCGGCAATCACACGGCAAGGGCTACATCGCCTACCTGCTCACGCTGCCGGAGCGACCGGACGTCGTACGAGGACTGATCGAGGCGGGCCTGGCCCGCCTACGCGCAGCAGGCGTTTCAGAGGTAGCCTGCGCCCTTCCCGCGCATCATCCTTACCGCTCGCTGTTGATCGACCATGGCTTTACGCGCAAGAGCCACACCGTCCCGTTCACTTGTGGCGCGACCCGCCTCGAAGAACTCGACCTTTCGTTCTTACATGAGCTAAGGGTGGCGGTGCACCTCATGCTGGGCGACACGGATCTTGTCTGAGGTTGCCACGAAGACGATGGACAATCGGCCAGCAGCCAACGTTCGCTTCTACCGCCCGGGCGACGAAGAGGGCATCCTGCGCGCGCTACAGGCGTCGTTTCCGCGCTGGCCCGAAGTCGAGACGAACGTTGCGCCGATCGATCACCTGCGCTGGAAGCTCGCCGGCGCGGAGCAGCCGAAGCTGAACCACATCGTGGCGGAAGCAAGCGGAGAGATCATCGCGGTGCGCATCGGCTGGGCGCAGCGATATCGTAACCGCGGCCAGGCGCTGGGCTGCCGTTTCGACGTGGACAGCGCCGTGCTCCCGGACTGGCGTGGCCGAGGCGTGTACTCCAGCATCACCCGCTTCGGAGTGGCGATGGCAACGAACGCCGATGCGGTGTTTGCAAACACCGGACGGCCTTCGTTGCTGCAGTTCGATCGCGAGCTGGGCCACCATCCACTTAAGAATCGCATTGTTTCGATGGTCTGCGACGTAACCGCGCAGGCCGCCGCTGAGCAGATCGAGGGTGACTGGGCAGTCGGCACGGTCGAATCTTTTGACGATCGGATCGAAAGCTTCTGGGAGAAGGCTTCGCTTGCGTTCGAGTTCATCGTTGCTCCTTCGCGAGACGACCTGAATTGGCGCTACTGCGATGGACGTGGCGGCATCGGCACGGTGCTGCAAGCGGAGGAAGATGGCGATATCGTGGGCTTCGTCGCGCTGCGCGTCTCGCGAGGCGAGGGCCACATCGCCTACCTACTCGCGCTGCCGGACCGGTTGGATGTCGTCAGCGGCCTGACGGCTGCGGCGCTTACGCGTCTGCGCAACGACGGAGCGTCGGAAGTCGACTGCGCATTGCCGCGCCGTCATCCCTACCGCTCGGTACTGGCAGAGCAGGGCTTCACGCGCAAAGGCCATGCGATACCGTTAACGTGCCGGGCCAACGCGCCGGACATCGACTTGTCGTTCCTGCAGGAGACCAAGTGTGCGGCCCACCTCATGCTGGGCGATACGGATCTCGTATGATCGCACAGTACGATGACAGAGGTTCGAAGTTCGAGGTTCGAAGTTCGAAGATGATTGTAGGGGCGCACAGCAGTGCGCCCGGGAGCGTCCAATGACCGATCAACCGCACGCGATTCGCACCGAGACCGACTCCGGCGTCCGCATCATCACGTTCTGCCGCCCCGCCGAATACAACACGATCACGCCGCAGCTCCGCGAGGAGCTGGACGCAGCGATCGAAGAGGCGGACGCCGACCGCGATGTGCGCGTGCTGCTGCTGCGCGCCGAAGGCCCGGCGTTCTGCTCCGGCTACGGCCTCGACTGGGCGACGCCCGCGCAGGCGCAAGAAGGCCAGCGCCGCGAGCGCGCGTGGGACTCCGCCGCAGACCTGCAGATGATCGGCCGCTTTGTGAAGACGTACAGCAAGCTCTGGTACGCGTCGAAGCCGTCGATCGCGGCCGTGCAGGGCTGGTGCATCTGCGGCGGCACCGACATGGTGCTCTGGTCGGACGTAATCGTCGCGGCGGACGACGCCGTCTTCGGCTATCCGACGTCACGGCTCTGGGGCGTGCCGACGACGCCGATGTGGGTCTACCGCATCGGCTTCGAGAAGGCGAAGCGCTACCTGCTCACCGGCGACGAGATCCCGGCGGCGGAGGC
>CAYZLC010000213.1:1043-3357 GCA_964479365.1 uncultured Dehalococcoidia bacterium | reverse complement strand
GACGCCCATGCCCCCACCACCGAGCTTTTCGATCACCCGGTAGTGGGAGACCGTCCGCCCGATGATCTCGGACTCACTCACGGATGACGGGGATGGTACGCGGCGCCCTGAGGGGCGTCAAACCACGCCGGCCACAACCACTGCAGTGAGAGCGAAAGTCTGTCGCGTCGCCGCCACCCACGACCCCTTCGACCCGCTCCACGACCGCATTCAGGCGGGCCTCCTCCCGTGGTCGCGATCCCCTCTTCCTTACCACGGTCGGTCCGCCCTTCCGCAGCTGCGGTTTGGCTTCACTTGCGACGACCTGCTTGTGAAAGGACTTGCACGTCCAGGGTCATACCGGTCCCGGCCTCCAAATCTTTCGGCGACACGGCTGAAGCCTTGCGCGGCGGCGGGATCGCCGGGCTCACAGCGCCGTCGGTCGGCTCAGCTTTGGGCCCTGGGACCTCTTCGAGCAGCCGGTCGAGCTGCGCCTCGGAGTCGCGAAGGGCTTTGCGCCCTTGAGGGCGGCTGCCACCCGGATCTTGGAGCTCGCGGGATCGCACCTCGCGATCATGAAGGCCGGCGTTTCCGTCACGCGCGCCTTGTCAGCCTCCTCCATGGCACGGCGGATCTCGGCCGTGAACGTCCCGCTTCCCCGGCATTCTCGAAGCCGGGATGTCGAGCTCCAGGGGCTGAGCGTGGGCGTTCCAGGCCTCGAAGGCCTTCTCGTTCTAGAAAAGCCGATCGTCCTCGTGATGCTCCTGCTGGGCGCAAGAAAATGGGGCCCGGCCCAAGCCGGACCCCGAGACACTGCTTCGGCCCCCGCCTCTAGGGACCACTGCAAAGGAGTGTGTTGTCGTTGTTGTACTGGTCGAGAGTCCCGGCCAGACTGTTCGCCTGCGTGACCTGGGCTGAGGTCATCGTGGCGTGCGCGATGCCGTTGAAATTGATCAGGTCCAGTAGCGACTGGGCTGCGTTGATCGCAGTCACGGCTGCCGGGCAGACTCCCGCACCCGCCTGTACGTTCAGCTTCGCGGCTAGGAGTTGGGCGGCGAGGTTGAAAGCCGGATCGCTCGCCTTCTTCTTGCCCAGATCAATCGTCGACTTGTTGAGGATCCTCACCGCCTTCAAGCAGTCGGGTGACACGTTCGGAGTGCTGGTGTTGCCGTGCAAGGTCAGATCGCCGATCAGGACCCCACCCGGCTCCGCCAGCGCAAGGGTCTGATCCAGCTTCGGAGCCTGCCCGCCACCCGTGCACGAGGACCAGTTCTTCCAGAACCCGATCGTCCGCGTCAGACCTCCTGGCGGCGGGATGTTGTTGATATCGAACTCCTTGGTCTCTCCCGCCGCTACCGTGAAGTCGGTGCACACCGTGCTGTTGTCGCCGCTCGGGTTGAAGACCGTGTAGAACGGCGGCCCCAGCGTCGTCATCCAGCCTGGCATCACAGTTTCGCACAGCTGGTACGTCTGGCCTGGGATCAGCTTGGTGCTGAAGTTAATGGTCCCGCCATTGGCCGCGTTGGCGGTTCCGCTCTCGAGAATCGTCCCTGTCGCAATCGCGGAGGCCCCCTGCCGAAGCTGGAACGTGAACGACTGAGAGCCGCTCGGCAGGTTGTCCGTGTTGCTTCCAGAGTCATGAACCGTCTTGACGACCGTGGCCATGCCCTTCTTGGTGTTGGTGATGGTGCAGGTGTAGTTAACGCCCAGCACAGCTGTGATAGAGCCCGCACTGTTGCAGTTACCGCTAATCGTGCTCACGTAGTTGCTCAGGTTGGTCTCGGTTCCGGCCGTCTCGCTGACCGTGTGCAGACCCGCATTGACGAACACGGCGCCGGTGCTTCCACCGCACGAGCTATCCGTGGTTCCCACGCCGTCGATCAAGAGGTTGAATTTACCAGTGTCGCTCGTCGGGTCACAGACCTTGTTGACAGTCAGGGTGGCCGGGATGTCGTTGTTCGTGATCGTGCAAACCACCGTCCCGCCATTGGGCACCGTCACCGCGCCCGCACTGATCGACGTGTTGCTCGGCGTCGCCCCCGTACAGCTCCACGTCCCTTCCGTATAGCCCGCGATGTCGTTCTCACGCAGCGTGTAGCTGCCCGCATTCACCGTCAGCGCGCCACTCGTATACGTGAAGGTGTTCGCCGGAGCTTCCACCCCGCCACCGAACACCAGCGCCCCCGCCGTCGTGTTCAGCCCAAACGACGCCGCGGTCGCACTGCCCCCGTTGTCGTTCACCACCTTCTTCACGATCTGCAGCGAGCCCTGATCGTCGTCGTTCGTGATCGTGCAAACCACCGTCCCGCCATTGGGCACCGTCACCGCGCCCGCA
>CAYZLC010000213.1:0-943 GCA_964479365.1 uncultured Dehalococcoidia bacterium | reverse complement strand
TTGTCGTTCACCACCTTCTTCACGATCTGCAGCGAGCCCTGATCGTCGTCGTTCGCGATCGTGCAGGTAGCGTTGTCGCCAGCCGCGAGCGTGATCGAGTTGCCGCTCACCGGCGCGCCGTCGTTCTTCACGCAGCTGTAATCGGACGCAGTGTAGCCGACGGTCGGATCCTCTTCCCCTTCTTCCAGCGGGGACGGCTGCTCCGACAGCAAATAGGTACCCGGCTCCACCTCTTGCGAAACTCCTCCCTCACCAGAGATGTCCGTTGGGCCGTCCGCGAGACAAGTCCAGTCCGTCGCGGAGGCTGTGCCGCCGTTGTCCTTGATGACTTCTTTGACCAGCGTCAGCGTCGGCTTCTTCTCTGAGTCGGTGAACGTGCAGATGGTCTCGAGGCCCGTCCTGATTTCGAAGTCGGTGATACCGGCGCTCGTCGCACCCAAGACGGGCAGCGTCCCCGGCGGCGTCCCGGTGTCGGTCATCGGATCCGTCTGGATGACGCACGACACCGTGTCGAGCTTCCAGGTCGCTGGGATCGCCTCGTTCAGGTCGTAGGCGGTGCCCGGCGCGAAAGAGATCGACTGGGCTGCCGTGCCGCTGCCGTGGACCGACCAAATCGTCTGGCCGCTCCGCGACGGCGCAGAAGCGGTGAACGTGAATTCGGTGGAATCACTCGGGTCGGCGGCCTTGACGATCGTCAGGAAGCCGCTGTCGGGCACGACAACGCAGTCCGAATAGTCTGAGTTTGGCTGCCCCGATGGATAGCTGCAGACATTGATCAACTTTGCAGTACTACCGCCCACGTCGGCCAGCTGCAGCGTCACGTTGGCGACGGTGTCCTTGGTGAAGCAGGCCGGATCTGCGTCGCAGTCGTTGCTATTGTCGTGCTCTGTGTTACCCGCGAACGGGTCGGAGTTGTCGACGACGCTTGCGGTCGAAGTGGACG
>CAYZLC010000212.1:0-3359 GCA_964479365.1 uncultured Dehalococcoidia bacterium | reverse complement strand
CGGCGCTGGCGCGGGGATAGACGTGCGCGCAGTCTCGAGGTCAACCTCGGCAGCGCTTCCGCGCATCGCCGTTTCGAGCCGCCTTATCGCAGCGGCGATGCCGCTTGGTGTGTTCGCCGTCACGCTGGCGTCCTATGTCGCTCTTGCGCCTCGCGGAGTGACCGACGGCGACAGCGCGGAGCTGACCGTGGCCGCCGCGACGCTGGGCGTGCCGCACCCTCCCGGCTATCCGCTCTACGTGCTGATCGGACGGCTCTTCGCGGCCGTCCCGATAGGCGACGTGGCCTTTAGGCTCAACGTGATGTCGGGCGTCTTCGGAGCGCTGGCAGCGCTGCTCGTCTACGCGACGGTGCTCGAGCTGACGAGGCGACGTGAGAGCGCGCTGGTGGCAGCGCTCTCGCTCGCGTTCTCGTACCACTTCTGGGCCGAGTCGCTCGTCGCGGAGGTGTACACGATGGACGCTGCGCTGCTGGCCGGCCTGCTCTACGCGCTCTGCCGCTGGGGCCGCACTAGAGACCAGCGCTTGCTCTACGCGGCGTTTCTGGTGCTCGGGCTGAGCCTGGCGACGCGGACAACCTCCCTGCTGCTGGTGCCCCCGCTACTTATCTGGGGCGCAATGAGCGGCGCTTGGCGCTACGGCCCCGAGCTGCTGCGCGGGCTGGCGATCACGATAAGCGCGCTGGCGCTGTACTTCTTTCTACCGGTCGCAGACCTGGGCGGTGCCCGCTATATCTGGAGCATTGGCTACGATCTACACGGCGCGCCGGTGCATGCCGACCTGGCGGCAGTCGAGGGCCTCCGTTGGTACGTAAGCGCGGAGATCTTCCGGCCGCTCGTCTTCGCCTACGCGCCCTCGGACGCCTGGCCGGAGCTGCGCTGGTATAGCCGGTGGCTGTTTCAGGAGTTCCTCGTCGTGGGGCTGCTCCTCGGCGTTGCCGGGCTTGGCTACGCCTGGCGGCGTGACCGGGCGTTCGCGCTGCTGACGGTAGCGATCTTCCTGATGCAGGCGGGCTTCTTCGTGAACTACGGGGCGGCGGACAAGGACCAGATGCTGCTGCCCACGGCACTCCTATGGTCGGTCTGGATCGGGCTGGGCGCGCGCGCCGTCCAGGAGTTGCTGGCGCGCTCGACGCAGCCACGCGCCAGAGCGCTCGTCGCCACTCTGCTGCTCGCGTTTCCCGTTGCGCTCTTCGCCGCCAACGTTTCCAGCGTCCAGCCGGACACATCGGCCTCAGCATCTGTCGACGGTCTGCTACGCGAAGCGCGGCCTGGGGCGCTCGTGATCGGCTCGTGGAGCAAGATCGAACGGCTGGAGTACTACCAGAAGGTCAAAGGGCAGCGGCCCGACCTACGGCTCGTCCAGCAGTGGCCGCTCAGCGCAGACGCGTTGGATCGGCTCGTTAGCGCGAACATCGATACGCAGACCATCTACGTGACGGACGAAATCGCCAGCCTTCGCGAAGGCTACGCGCTGGTCAATGCGGGCGACTGGTTCGTCGTGCAGCGGCTACGTCTAGGCCGGCGGACGCGCGTTCCTGCGTAACAAGAACGAGGCGCCTACGCTCGCCAGGCCCAGCCCAACGAGCGCGCTCGCACCCGCGATGGGTAGCCCGGCGCTCCGGTTACCCGGCCGCGCCAGCGGTGCGTTCGCCCCGACGCCGGCCAGATCAGCGCCGTGGCCGGTGGACGGGAGCCCTACGTAGTAGCTGTACGATCCTGGGGACTGCGCTCGGGCGCGAGTCTGGGCCGGTATGGTGAGCAGCCCTAGCAGCAGCGCGCCCGCGATCACAAGCGCCAGTCCGGTCGCTCCGACCGGGATCCTGGAACGTCGTAAGGAGTGCGCTATGCGCATGGCGGTTCCCTCCGCATGCACTTACTCGATGAACGAGCCAATTGTCGTCCCGCAGAGCCAGCCCTGTCAAGCCCCTTTTGTCTGGCTGCTCGGCGGCTGCATACGCAGGGCCTTCCGGCGGAGCTAGCGATCCTCCTTTGAGGCGCGTATACTAGCGCCACCCACGGAGGTGGCCGTGCCTCGATTGCTCCTGCTGCTCATCGTCGCGCTCGCCGCCGGCGCGCTGCTGGCCGAAGCGATGCCCTCGCGTCCGGCGCGGGCCGCGTTCCCCGGCTCCAACGGCAAGATCGCGTTCTCGAGCTATCGGGACGACCCCAACCCTGATAGCTGCGACCCCCCAAGCTGCAACAGCGAGATCTACCTGATGAACGCCGATGGCAGCGGGCAGACCCGGCTGACCAACAACGCGGCGTACGATGTTGCGCCCGCCTGGTCGCCCGACGGGTCCAAGATCGCCTTTCAAAGGAGAGCCCCGGATGGCAGCAACTCTGATATCTACGTCATAAACGCCGACGGCAGCGGAGTGACTCAGCTGACCAGCGACGCGGTGGACGATAGTGGCCCCGCCTGGTCGCCCGATGGGTCGCAGATCGCGTTCACCAGAAACGCAGACATCTACGTGATGAACGCCGACGGCAGCGGCCAGACGGCCCTGACCAACAACCCACTTGGCGAGGGTGACCCCGCCTGGTCGCCCGACGGGACGAAGATCGCGTTCGCCCACGATTGGGACATCTACGTCATGAATGGCGACGGCAGCGGTGTGACCCAGCTGACCAGCCACTCGCCGGGGGAGAACCACTCAGACTATGAAGACTATGGGCCCGCCTGGTCGCCCGACGGGTCCAAGATCGCCTTTGGACGCGACTTTGCTATCTGGGTGATGAATGCCGACGGCAGCAACCAGACCGACCTAGTCATCGCTTTTGGCCGGCCCGCCTGGTCGCCGGACGGAGCGAAGATCGCTTTCGTAACGTGCACCTCGATGGCCTGCTTTGATGTCTACGTGATGAACGCCGACGGGAGCGGCCAGACGCGCTTGACCGACAACCCGGCAAACGATTTCAACCCCGACTGGCAACCGTTCTTCCCGAGGCCCGGCGACGTAAACTGCGGCGGCGCTGTCAACAGCATTGACGCGGTGCTCGTCTTGCAGCTAAGTGCGGGCCTTGTCGCGTCGCTGGCCTGCGACCAGAATGCGGACGTGAATCACGACGGCCGCATCAACAGCATCGACGCTGCCCTCATCCTCCAGTACAGCGCGGGACTCCTCGATCACCTGTAGGGGCGCATGGCCATGCGCCCCCCACGGCGGTCCTAGCCAATCGAAGGCCAGGCGTAACGCGCTCGTTCTCTATCTCCCTCACCGCTGGCCCTTCCTGTCCTCGGCCGAACACACCCAACTCTTCCCCAAGTCCCTCTCCCGCTCGCGGGAGCCTGTCCTTGAGCGAAGCGAAGGAAGGGTGGCCGTTAGGCCGGATGAGGGTCGCTGGCCTTCTCCGCGATC
>CAYZLC010000211.1:0-3368 GCA_964479365.1 uncultured Dehalococcoidia bacterium | reverse complement strand
CATGCCACCTTGTCACGGTGGAGATCGTCGGTTCGAATCCGATCGGGGTCGCCATTCTCATTTCCACCGCGCTGTTCCGTGATAGTGAATAGCCGGCGCGATCACTAAGTTGCGATGATGAGCGGGCCCCGCGAAAGACGAGGGGCGGAGGGATGGCGCGCGGCTAGTGGCCGACGGTTTCCCGGCGCAGGATGTAGGCCAGCAACAGGCCGAAGATGACGACGGAAGGGAACATCACCTCCAGGCCGGCATCCAACAGCAGCTTCAGCACCACGAACGTCGGAACAAGAACGAGAGCGGCGACAGCGGCCGTGAGGGCGCCTAGACCCACTTCTATGAGCACTGCCTTCATGCTACATCTCCCTGGCGATCAGATAGACCCCGGCGGCGATGAGCCCGGATACCGGAATGGTGAGGATCCAGGCGATGACGATGTTGACCGCGACGCCCCAGCGGACCGCCGATAGCCGCTTGGTGGAGCCAACGCCGACGATCCCGCCGGAGATCGTGTGGGTGGTGCTCACGGGAATGCCCACCTGAGTCGCAAACAGAATAGCGGCGGCAGATGCCGCTTCGGCGGCGAAGCCGTCCTGGGGCTCCAGCTTGGTGATGCGCAGGCCCATGGTTCGCACTATCCGCCACCCTCCAAGCAGCGTCCCCAGGGCTATTGCGGCATGCGCGGAAAGGATCACCCAGAGCGGAACGTGGAATTCGCCACCGAGATGCCCGGTCGTGAACAGGAGGACGGTGATGATCCCCATGGTCTTCTGCGCATCGTTGGTGCCATGGCCCAGGCTATACGCGGCCGCCGAAAGCAACTGGAGTCGTCGAAACACGCCCTGAACGGCGCTGGGAGCGGCCCGCTGATAGAGCTGCAGGACCGCCAGCGCCAAGAAGGTGGCAGCGATAAAGCCAACCATGGGCGAGATGACTATGAAGGCGCTGACCTTTTGGAGCCCGGCGCCTATGATGACTCCGGTTCCCGCCCTGGCGATGGCCGCGCCGACCAGGCCGCCGATCAGAGCGTGGGAGGAGCTGGTTGGCAGGCCGTAGCGCCAGGTGATGACGTCCCAGACGATCGCCCCAATCAGGGCCGATAGCACGACGCGCTCATCGATCACGCTGGTGTCGACGATGCCCTTGCCGATGGTGTTGGCAACATGTATCCCGAGACCGAACGCGGCCACGAAGTTGAAGAACGCGGCCCAGACCACCGCCTGCAAGGGGCTGAGAACACGAGTGGAGACGATTGTCGCGACAGAGTTAGCGGCGTCGTGGAACCCGTTGAAGAAGTCGAAGACCAGGGCGACAGCCACTATGGAGGCAACGAACAGCACGTCACCGTTCATCGTTTCGCCCCTTCGTCCGCCAGAAAAAAAGGGAAGCCTGGCTTCCCTTCAAGCTCTTCTTCCCACCCGGCTAGGCATGTTTGAGGACGATCGCCTCCAGAATGTGGGCTACCTGTTCGCAGCTGTCAGTTGCCCGCTCCAGCTGGTTGTAGATGTCGCGCCACTTGATGATGTCAACGGAGCTCATTTCGCCCTGGAACATATCGGCCATTGAGTTGAGGAACACCGTGTCAGCTTCGTTTTCCAGCCGGTTCACCTCTTTGAGCTGCTCCAGTATCGACTTGAGCCGGCCGCGGTGTCTGAGCGTCGAAACCGCCCTCTCCAGCTGCAGGCATTGCAGGCGGATCAGGTCCGCAAGGCCGCGAGAGGCCTGGGTCGGTTGGGATATCCCGTAGATGCGGATGGCTGTCGAGGCGCCTTCGATGAAGTCCATCACGTCGTCCATCCGCTGGGCCAGGGCGGTGATGTCCTCACGGTCCAGGGGCGTGACAAACGTCTGGTGAACCTCACGGTAGATCTCGTGGGTTACGTCGTCCGCCTCGTGCTCGAGCGCTTTCAGCTGTGCGGTCTTCGCCTCAACGTTCTCGAAGTGCTCCAGCAGATCCGCCAGGGCCTCGCTGGCCACCACCAGCTTGCGAGCCATCTCCTCGAACAGCTCGTAGAAGTGGCCCCTGCGGGGTATTAGCGAGAAGCCCATCCCGCTCCTGCGCGCCCGCCGCACCCTGGCGGCGTGCGCCACTGCCAGTAGTATAGTGAGTCTCTATCTCTGGTGGTGCGGATGATAGACAGTGTCAATCGTTCGTGTACCAGGTCGATTCGTCCCAAACGTAACAAGCACGTCGGTCGGTGTCAAGGCTCCGCCGCCGTCTCTTTTGACAATCTTTCGCGGCAAGCGGCGCGTACAGTTCGAAGGGCCGAACGCCGCGCCTGGTGCCCGCCGGCTACGGCCCATCCACGCTGAGGCCCGCAGCCTGAACGCTCTCCGCCGTCACTTCGTCCGGCAGGCGGTAGCCGCGGAAGCACACCCAGCCCAGGAACGACGCGGCCCCGGCGACGGGGCCGGCCAGGCGAATGCCCAGCGGGTCATCGGCGGTCTCACCGGCCAGGAGGATGAGCGCCAGGATCGGCACGTAGAGGGAGGCGGCCCACTTCTCGATCGTCGCCTGGGAGCCGTAGTAGATAGCCTCCCGCCGCATCCCCGTGCGCACCTCGTCGTAGTCGATGATGTCGGCCGTGATCGCGTTGGGGAAGGTGTACACGGCCGCCATCGGCAGCCCGATGAACGCCACGAAGAGCACGCTCTGAAGCATGACCGAAACGCCCGGCACGAACCCCATGAAGAAGATGAAAGGGAACCCGAGCGACCCCAGCAGCATCGCCGTGGAGTATACCCACGCCTTGCCGCGGCGGACGGAGAGCCGGTAGACCGCCGGGAGGGTGAGGACGACGACCAGGATCGCGACGCCGGTGAGGATGCCGGAGATCGCCCCCTCCGCCAGGTTAAAGGAGCGTCCCAGCGCGTCCACCCCCAGCGACCCGTCGGAGAGGACCACCGCCTTCGCGTAGAACGGCAGTATCGCGGTGAGAAGGGTGACCGCCATGTTGAACAGGACGAAGGTGGGCAGGAAGTAGAGGAACTGCTGGTTGCGGAACGTATCGCGAAAGGCGCGCACCGGGTTCGCCTTCACCGGCGGCACGTCGGTGCGGGCGTAGCGCCAGGCGCCAGCGAGCGCGATGTAGCGCGAGACGAAGGCGATCGCGGCCATCGTGATCCCCATCGCCTGGAAGCTGAAGGCGTCCCTGATGATCCCGCTCACCACCAAACCAATGACAGCGCCGATGGCGCCGAAGAACACCTGCCAGGTCACGATGCTCACGCGCGCCTGCGGCGTGACCGCTATCTCCGGCAGCAGCGACTCGAACGGGCCTCCGGAGAGCGTAGAGAAGAGGCGGTGCAGCCAGACGAAGAAGAAGAAGAAGGCGGCGTTGGCGAAGTGCCCGGCGTCGGCCCCGGGCGGG
>CAYZLC010000210.1:0-3370 GCA_964479365.1 uncultured Dehalococcoidia bacterium | reverse complement strand
ATCGTCGGCAGCGTGCTGGCGCTGGGGGCGATCGGCCTGACGCTGATTTACGGCATTCTGCGCTTCGGCAACTTTGCCCACGGGGACACCATGATGCTCGGGGCGTACGTAGCGTTCTTCTTCCTCACGGGGGTCGTCAAAGAGGAGCGAAGGGACACGAACATCGGGTTTAGGCTGGGAGATCTGCCGGGCGCGACGGACCGGTTGGGAGACCTCAGCTTCGGATACGGGTTCCTGCTCGCTGCCGCGGGAGCCGCCCTCGTGCTCGTGGCCTTCTCGGTCGGGCTGGACCGTCTGGTCTATCGAAAGCTGCGCCGGAGGAAGAGTAGCATCGTCGTGTTTTCCACCGCCTCAATCGGGGTGGCCTTCGCCTTGCGCGCCGTCCTGCTGATCATCTGGGGCCCGGAGCCACGGACTTATTTCGCAGGGATCACTCCGAAGAACGAGTACCCATTCGACATCCTGCTGAAGACGAACGAGATCTTCACCTTTCTCGTCGCCCTCGGCTCGGCGGCGGTAGTCTATGTCATCCTGTTCCGAACCAGGCTCGGAAAATCTATGCGAGCGTACTCGGACAACCCGGACCTGGCCCTTGTCAGCGGCATCAACACGGACCGCGTGATCACGTGGACGTGGGTCATCGGCGGCGTTCTGCTCGCGGTGGCGGGCGTGCTCCTGGCCCTCCAAGCGAACCTGAAGCCGGAGCTCGGGTTCGAGCTCCTCTTGCCGCTCTTCGCGGCGACCATACTGGGCGGGCTCGGCAAGCCCCAGGGTGCATTCATTGGGGCGCTGGTTGTAGGCGTCTGCCAGGAGGTCTCTGTCGCCTACTTCGCGGCGGGGTACAAGCCGGCGGTGGCGTTCGTAATCTTGATACTCATCCTGCTCATACGGCCGCGCGGCCTATTCGGGAGCACGACGTGATCCAGCCGAACCGGATAATCTCCGCCGCAGCCCTCTTTGCCGTCGCGTTTCTTGTGACGGCGCTGCCGTTCGAGCGTTCCGGCTGGGATGTCGGTGGAACCGTGAGCTTCCTGACAACGTTCCTGACGACCGTTGCCATATACGGAATATTCGTGCTTGCCTTGAACGTGCAGTGGGGTTACACCGGCGTCTTCAACTTCGGTGTCGCGGCGTTTTTCATGATCGGCGCGTACACAGCCGGAATCGTCACGAAGCCGCCCGATGACAGCGAATTCGTGCAGTATATTGGGGGCTTCGGCGACTTCCTGTCGCCGGACGTACTGGATTCCGGGGAATGGCTGCGTTTTGTCGTGGGTACCGCGGCAGCGGGATGCGCATCCGGGCTGCTGGCCTTCCTGCTCTCGATTCCTACGCTGCGTCTGCGAGAGGACTACCTGGCGATCGCCACCATCGGCATCGCCGAAGTGTTGCGCAGAATGGTCATCGAAGAACGCAGCGTGGTGAACGGCACCAATGGCCTCGTCGGCATTCCTCGGCCCTTTGGCGGATGGTTCGACCCCAGCGATTACAAATATGCCATGCTGGTAATCGCGATCGTCGTACTCGTACTCGTCTTCATAGCCGTCGAGCGCGGGATCAGGTCTCCCTGGGGACGGGTGCTCAGGGCGCTCAAGGAAGACGAGGACGTTGTTGAAGCCAGCGGCAAGAACGTGTTCGCCTTCAAGATGCAGGGGTTCGTGCTGGGCGCCGTCATCATGGGAATTGGCGGGTCGGTGTTCGCCTACGCCCGTGGTTCAATAGGCCCGGACTCATTCACGCACTTCTTCGCGACGTTCCTCTTCTGGGCGATGCTCATAGTCGGCGGCAGCGGCAATAACTGGGGAGCGGTTGCGGGAGCGTTCTTCGTCTGGGGCATCTGGAACATCAGCCTGCAGCTCAACGGGTACGATATGCCGGGAGTGTTGCAGACACGCGTTTTCTACATCCGCGACCTCCTCATCGGCGCCATGCTCGTCATTATTCTCTTGCTGAGACCACAGGGGCTCATCCCGGAGGAACGCCGCGTCTCCATCTGGGTCGATCGCAGAATGCGCAGGCTCCAACGGGAGCAGCCACCACCGGCACCGGGCGAAGCAGGACCATAGGAGAGAACGCTTGAGGCCCGGCCGTCAACCCGGGCCTCAAGCGCGTGATCCGCGAGCACTTACGGAGTGGGGCTGGCCTCCTCGCCCCCATCTTTGATCGGTTTCACGTCACCGGTAGCCAGGTCTACGCTAAATGCCCTGACCGTCTTCAACTCCTTGTTGGCCGCGTCCACCACCCAAACTTCTATGGCTCCGAATGTGACATCGCCGTTCTCGTCGAAGTCAACGGACCCGGAGGCGCCCGAGTAGTTGACATCGTCGCCCGCGGCAATCGCTTCCAGGGCTGCCGGTATGTCCACCGGGGGGCCATATTCGGTGCCCGGGGAGTTCGCCACGTTGCGCAGTTCATCTCTGATCGCGGCGCTATCGGTGTTCGTTCCTGCCGCGGCAGCGGCGAGAGCGATAACTACTGTCGCATCGAACGCCTCGCGGACGAAAGCCACCTGGTAACTTTCCCCGTACTCTGCTTCGTATGCCTCGTCGAACGCGTCGCCAAACGCCGTGACTAGCGCGCCAGGGGCGGTGCCCTGCATCCCATCGAACTGGTCCCAACCGAGCGTCTCGAACATCTCGTCATCCTTCGTGCCGTCCACGAAGACGAAGTTCTCGATCTGACCGCTCTCAAGGGCCTCTCGCAGGTAGACCCCAGCCTGGCCCGTCGGGTAGCTGATGGCGATGAGCGCCTCGGGATCGCCTTCGCTGCACTGCTGAAGCTGCGCCTGGTATGAGGTGGCCTGCGCGTCATCGTGGGAGACTTCGGCGGTTACGGTGCCGCCCAGCTCTGTATAGGTCTCAACGAACTGGTCGTTAAGCCCCTGTCCGTAGGCGTTGTTGACATACATCGTGCAGACCGATGTGTAGGCCAGGTCATCGTAGACCGTCTGCGCCAGGACGACGCCCTGGGCGGCGTCGGAGATCGGCGTGCGGAAGAGGAAATCGTCGTCCTCGACAGCGCTCAAAGCCGGCGAGGTCGAGGCCGGAGAGATCTGCAGGATCTCGTTCGGGGTCGCTACGGTCGCCGCGACGGCGAGGCTCACTGAGCTGGCTAGGCCGCCGACGAAGGCGACGACTCCCTCGACTTCGACCAGCCTCGTCGCCTCGGATACGGCCTGTTCGGGGTTGGTCCCGTCATCGCCTGTGATGATCTCGACCTCGCCGCCGTTCACGCCTCCCGCGTCGTTGATGCAGTTGGCGGCGAGCTTTGCGGCATTCTCGTGCTCGGGGCCGAAGCTTGCGAGCGCTCCTGTGTACGACACCAGCAGGCCGATCTTCAGCGGCTCGCCGTCGCCCGTCACACCGGGACC
>CAYZLC010000209.1:0-3377 GCA_964479365.1 uncultured Dehalococcoidia bacterium | reverse complement strand
GCCGGGGGTGCGGAGTGCCCCTCTCCGCCCCCGGTTGCCCGCTCCAGCGTGGCCCGGCTCGGAGAAGCCCATCGCTGAACCGCGAGGTGAGGGCCGCCGTGGCTTAAGGCTGGGGCCTTAAGCCACGGAAGGCACACCATGGGCTGCGCCTCTTTAGTGACATCGGCGGGTGCGCGCTGGCCCGCGGACGGCGCTATAATACCGGCTAACCGGCATGCTGAGCCCTTCGGAGGAGCAGCCCCCGTGACGACGCCGCTCAGGCGCCAGTACCTGGACATCAAGCGCCGCTACCCGCACGCCATTCTCTTCTTCCGCCTCGGCGACTTCTACGAGACGTTCGACGAAGACGCGCAGACGGCGGCAAGGGAGTTGGAGATCACGCTCACGTCCCGGCCCATCGGCAAGAACCAGCGCGTGCCACTGGCAGGTATCCCGCATCACGCGCTCGACTCCTACCTGGCGAAGCTGATAGCGAAGGGGTACAAGGTCGCGATCTGCGAGCAGATGGAGGAGCCCGGGAAGGGCCGCACGCTTGTCGACCGGCAGGTCGTGCGCGTGGTTACGCCGGGAACGCTAGTGGAGGAGAACCTGCTGGAGAGCAGCGCGAACAACTACCTTGCGGCGTACTGCCCGGCGAACGGCGTGGCCGCCATTGCTTACGTGGACGTGTCCACGGGTGAGTTCGCCTGTCTGCAGATTAAGGCCGAGGAGGCAGGCGCGGAGTTGGCGCGCCTGGCGCCGGCGGAGCTCCTGCTCCCACGCGGCGCCACGCCGCCGAATGGGGTCACGGCGACGCTAACGCCTCTACCGCCGGAACACTTCGACAGTGAGGCGGCCGCTGCTCGCCTGCTGGACCACTTCGGTGCTGCCTCGTTGGACGGACTCGGTCTCGCGACGGAGAGCGCGGCGGCAGCAGCGGCCGGCGCTATCCTTTGGTACCTCCAGGAGAACCAGCGGGCGGTGCTCAGTCACATTTCGCGCCTATCGTGCCGGCGGGCTGACGGTTTCCTGTTGGTGGACGCGAACACGGTCCGCAACCTGGAGCTCTTCCGGCCGGCAAACCCTGAAGCGGGCGGGTCTTCGCTACTAGCCGTCCTGGACGAGACGAAGACGGCGATGGGCGCGCGGCTGCTACGCAACTGGTTGGGACGGCCATTGCTCGACATAACGGAGATACGGCGCAGGCAGGACCGCGTGCAGCTGTTTTTCGACTCTGCCGTCCGCCGGGGAAGAACGGCCGCGTTGCTCGCCAAGATTCCCGATCTGGAGCGCATTCTGGGGCGGATCGCGACGGCCGGTGCGGGATCGCTTTCAAGCGGCGTTCCTCGGGACTTGGTCGCGCTGGGGCGAGGGCTCGCTGCCGTGCCGGCGCTGACTGAGACCGTAGAGAACGATCCGGGGTCCGGCCCGGGCAAGCACGAGGTCAGCGAGGAGATGATCGCGGGGCTCCACCCCTGCCGGGAGACGGTGGAGCTCGTCGCTGCGGCGGTCGCCGACGATCCGCAGGAGGGGGCAGTAATACAGCCCGGATTCTCGGAGGAGCTGGACTCGCTGCGGGCGGTCGCCCGGGACGCGCGGCAATTCCTGGCGGACCTCGAGCGGCGCGAGCGCGAGCGCACGGGGATCAAGTCGCTCAGGGTCGGCTACAACCGCGTTTTTGGCTACTACATCGAGATTTCAAAGGCGAACGCGCCCGGGGTTCCGGAGGACTACCAGCGCAAGCAGACGCTGGTGGGTGGTGAGCGTTACACGATGCCGGAGCTGCAGGAGCACGAGTACCGGGTGCTGCACGCGCAGGAACAGCAGCAGGAGACGGAGCAAACGCTGCTGCGTCAGATCTGTGCGCAGGTAGCAGCACACGGGCAACGCATCCTGGAGACCGCCGGCGCGATTGCGGTGGTCGATGTCTGCTGCGCGCTCGCGGAGGTGGCTGCACGGCACGGGTATACGCGGCCTCTTGTGGATGACGGCGACGAGATCGCGATCCGCGAAGGAAGGCATCCGATCGTCGAACGGACGCTGCCACAGGGGACGTTCGTGCCGAACGACGCGACGCTATCGAGGGATGAAGCGCAGGTGATCTTGCTAACAGGGCCAAACATGGCGGGCAAGTCCACGTATCTGCGGCAGCTGGCGCTGATCGTCCTGATGGCGCAGATCGGGTCGTTCGTACCGGCGGCGGAGGCGCGCATCGGAATCGTGGACCGCATCTTCAGCCGTATCGGCGCCGTGGACGACATCGCCGCGGGGCGCTCGACGTTCATGGTGGAGATGCTGGAGACGGCGGCGATCCTGCACAACGCGACGCCGCGCTCGCTGCTCATCTTTGACGAGATCGGCCGGGGGACGAGCACCTACGACGGGATGGCGATCGCCCGCGCGGTGGTGGAGTTCATCCACAACCGGCCGGACGCGGCTGCGAAGACTCTGTTCGCGACGCACTACCACGAGCTGACGGAGCTGGCCGGCTTCCTGCCGCGTGTACGGAACTATAACGTTGCCGTAGCCGAAGAGCAGGGAGAGGTGGTGTTCCTGCACCGCATTCTTCCGGGCGGCGCCGACCGCTCGTACGGCGTGCACGTGGCACAGCTGGCGGGGCTGCCGCGCTCCGTGATCGCGCGGGCGCAGGAGATACTGGAGCAGCTGGAGGCGGCGCGCGCCGCACGGCCGCCGGCGCCCGTGCGGACGGAGTCGTTCGCGCAGATCCCGCTCTTCACGCGGGAAGACGGCCTGCAGAAGGAGCTTTCGGCGCTGGAGGTGGAAGGGATGACGCCGCTGGAGGCGCTAACGAAGCTGTATGAGCTGGTGGAGAGGGCGAGGGATGCCGGGTGAAGGGTGATGTCGTCGCTGGTGCTCCGCTCGTGATACGAGTGCCTCAGGGCGAGGGGCGAGGAAGTAGGAAGCAGGCCGCGACGGGCGCCGACGCGGGCACCTGAAGGTACCCGCCTGCATTCACGCGAAAACGGGTGGCGCGCTCAGGCGACGCCGAGGGTGGGGGCGCTGTACTCGCAGACGCGATTTTTGCCCGTGAGCTTGGCCTTACGCAAGGCAGCAGTGGCGTGTTCCATGAGCGTCGCCGGGCGGAGCTGGTTCATCGTCGCGGGGGAGAAGACGCCGATGCTGGCAGTGATGGTCACCGAGCGACCGCCGGCGACCAGCTCCATGGCCGCGATGGCGAAGCGCAACCGTTCAGCAAGCTGCAGCGCGCCGCTCAAGCCGGTCTCCGGCAACAGCACGCAGAACTCGTCCCCGCCATAACGGGCGGCGATGTCGATGTCGCGGATGGAGTGGGAGATCGCGGCCGCCACCTGGCGCAGAATGGAATCGCCTTCCGCGTGTCCGTACTTATCGTTGCGCTCCTTGAACCCATCCAAGTC
>CAYZLC010000208.1:0-3392 GCA_964479365.1 uncultured Dehalococcoidia bacterium | reverse complement strand
AGCCTCGACCCCATCGGCTACGACATCACGACGGCGCAGGGCGACGCCGTGGAGGCCGAACGGCTCTACCGCCGGGCTCTTTCGCTCAAGGACAAGCTCCTGGGCCCGGACCACCCGGATACGGCCATGACCTTGAACAACCTGGCGGTGCTCTGCAAAGCGCGGGGAGAGCACGCGGAGGCGGCGACTCTCTACCGGCGGGCGCTGGCCGTCTTCGAGCGGGCCCTGGGCAAGCGGCACCCTAACCCAAGTTCAACACTTTGGGGGTACGATTCGTTGATAATTAAGGACTTACGTCGCCATTCTACACTACACGGCGGGGTTCGGCCTCCAGATTTGGGGGGAGATATCGGTCCGGAATTTTCCAGCTCAGCGCTTGCAGAATTGCTTGCTGAGCCGCCGACGGCACGGCGGCACGCTCGAAACGCAGGCGGTTGCCGTCGGTGGTCTGGAACGACAGCTCTGCCAAGGCAATCGGTCGCAGGGCCTCCAGCAGCGCGGTCGTCGTCAGGGGCGAGGGCGGTCCCTGTTGCCGATGGCGCAGGTGGATGGTCACCGACAGGGCATAGGCCAGCACCGAGAACAGCACGTGGGCGTCGCCGCGGTTTTCCTTGTGATGGAAAATGGGGCGGATGCTCAGGTCGGTTTTCAGGTTTCGGAAGGCCGCCTCCACGCGGGTTAACAACATGTAGGTGTGCCACAAGTCGTCGTCGGCGAGCTCCC
Organism: uncultured Dehalococcoidia bacterium; assembly: GCA_964479365.1. Classification (GTDB taxonomy): domain Bacteria; phylum Chloroflexota; class Dehalococcoidia; order SM23-28-2; family RBG-16-64-32; genus CF-163. Next base: position 2,669 of record CAYZLC010000208.1, on the reverse strand, counting down.
CGGCCGTGGAGCGCAACAAATAAACGCCTTGGAGGTCTTTTTCATCTTGAATAGCCGCGGCGTTCTCTTGGACCTGCAACTCCTGGCCGGTCGTCGAGCGCCGCAGCGTAAAAGAGAAAATGCCTTGCAGATCGTGGGTGCGGCCCACCGCTTTTTTGGCCTTGGTCAAGATGACGGCCTTGGTCTTGAAGGTGCCGGCGACGACTTGGGCCTGTAACTGGGCCAGACGCTGACGGGCTTTCTCCAGGCGGGCGAGGAACATTTGCTGTTCCTTGAGGCGGCAGCCGGCACTGCGGCACAACAGCCACCGCTCCGGCATTTCGCCCGCCGCGGCCTCGGTGGCCGGCAGTTCCTGGACCTCGATGGTCGGCTCTTGCGCCGGCGTGGTGCGGACGATGGTCCAAAGACGGGTGCGGATGGCCGGCAACTGCTGACGCACCAGGGCGCGGCGCGTCGCACACAGATACGGGCGCTGGCTCTGCCGCAAAAGCCGCAGATTGGCCTCGGTGGCCATGCCGCGATCGAAGCAGAGGATGCGGGACGAGCGGCCGAACCGGGCTTCGAGGGTTTCGATCATGGGTAAGAGCGTGGCCGCGTCGCGGGCCTTGCCGGCCAGGGATTCATAGCCGAGGGGAAAGCCTTCGCGAGGTACGACTAAGCCGATGCACAATTGCTTGCAATCGGGCCGATGGTCGCGCGAGTAGCCGCGCTATCGCCTTGGGATTGCGGGCCATGCGGCCTTCAAAATAGGTGCTGGTCAGGTCGTAGAGGAGCAGGTCGTTGCGGAAGTGAAACAGGTCGCGTCCGAATGGCACTTCCATTCTATCCCCAATCGCACCATCGTCTTCTGCTTGACCGGTCAGCAGGGCGTTGCGTCGGTTGGAGCGGTGCGGTCTGCCGCGCTCGCGTGAGCCGCCCTTGAGGTATTGGCGCGAGCAACAGGCATGCCTACGGACGATCCACGTGCGGGCGGCGTGGACTTTGAAATGGACGTGCCGTCAGGGGCCTCCAAAAAATGCGGGCGACGCCATGGGGTCAGCGGTTCAAGCAGGCGGCGCGTTCCTGGGCGCGGGGTTTGGTCATGCGTGAATAACCTTTGGGCCGCCGTTTGACCTTGCGTGGCTCGCAGCGATCCGGTCGATTGCCGACGCGGTGGCTGGCGATGGCCTTGAGGATGTTGCGGGAGAGGGCCGGCAAGTCGGCAGCGGTAGCGGTCAGCAGCAGGGTGCGAAACTCATGGAGTGTCTGCATGGCTCCGGCGAAACTCAGTTGGCGTGGCGTCCGGCCGTGTTCCTGCGCCGCCTGGGCCATGACGTTGCGGACCAGGTTATAGGCCAGCAGGTGCGCCCAGATTTCTTTGCGCACCATCTGGGGCGTCTGGCAGCGGAGGACTTCCATCTTCATCTGCGTCTTGATGGAACGCAGATCAATCTCCACGTGCCAGCGCTCGTGATAGAGATCGAGGATGTCCTCCTTCGAGTAAGCCTCGTGGTCGAGGAGCGTCGTGACGACGACCAGCTCCTTCACGCGGCAACCGGGTTTGGTGATCTGGGTGCGCGTTTCGCGAAGCGTCAGCGTCTCTGGTAACGCATCGTACTCGGCCTGGTCCATCCAGTCGGGACGTTGGGGCTTGGTCCAGGTGATGACGTGATCGTCGTGGCCAAGACGTCGGCCGGTGCGAAAATCGGTGTGCCGCAATTGGTGCTTGCGAAAGACGACGTGGACGCCGCGGGCCAGGGCCAAGGCCACGATCCAATACGAGCAGTAATAGCGATCGGCGACCAGGACGTCGCCCGGCCGCAGGTCGCCGAGCAGGGTCCGGAACAACGCCGTCTCGCCCGTCTGCTTGCCGCGATACGGACCGAAGGCCGACGCGAGCATGGCACCGGTGGCCAGGCCGAGCAGAGCCACCCAGCGCAGCAACGGGAAGCCGACGCCTGGCTTCTGCGACCGTGACTGCGGATAGGCCTCCTGATTGGCGGGCGTGTCCGGCATCGACAACGTCGAGCCATCGACCAGCACGACGCGGTGGCCGTGCCAACGCCAGGCGTGCGGCGTCTCGTCTTCGAGTTGCCGGCCCACCGCACAGACCAGTCGTTGCAGAAAACGCTCGGGGAGCTTGGCGCGGGCTTTGCAGTAGGTGCCCGTCCCGGCATGGCAAGGCTTGCGTCCCAGCGCCGTCAGCAACACGAGCACACGGGCCACCGCCGCCACGCACGACTTCTGGTCCGACAGCACTTGGGCGATGAAGGCCCACAGCGTGAGCGGCACCGAGTAGACATCGTCGGCACCGGTGCCGAACGAGACGTTCTCCGCCGCCGCGACTTGCTCGATCTGGGCCGCCGTCAAGACTTCGCGGAACGGCAACTCGTCCGACTGGACAAAGCCGTTGAGAAACTGACGAAACGTCGCACCAATCGCAGGGGAACGATAAGATGACATCGAGACCTTCCTTGGTCTTCACATGCCCCAATGCATCCAAGGAAGGCCTCGACGACCCTAGCATAGGCAAAGGAAGGCCTACGCCACTATCCCAAAAACAACAAAACACCCTCGCGCAAAGAGAAACGCGGGCGTGAGCGTCCGCGTCGTGCCCCGAACCGCATGGAAGTGCCATTCGGTCCCGTCCCCTTTCTTTTAGGGCCTCTACGCGTAGGCTGGTTGCTTCG
>CAYZLC010000207.1:0-3422 GCA_964479365.1 uncultured Dehalococcoidia bacterium | reverse complement strand
AAGCCGGCGAATGATGATGGCCCTACAATTAGGGCATGCAACCTCTCACCGCCGATCAAGGCAGAACCAGCGCCGAAAAACCTCTCCTGCGAGCAAACGCGCTGACCAAGCGATATCGCACCGTTGTTGCGCTTGACGCGCTCGATCTCGAACTACAACCCGGAGTCATCGGCCTCGTTGGCGCCAACGGAGCCGGCAAAAGCACGCTGATCAAGCTGCTCCTTGGGCTCGTGGAACCAACGAGCGGATCGGCGCAAGTGCTGGGATTCGATACACAGCGCCAGGGCCCCGAGCTGCGGCAGTACGTCGGGTACATGCCGGAGCATGATTGCCTGCCCAACGATGTTTCCGCCACGGAGTTCGTGTCGCACATGGCGCAGGTGAGCGGACTTCCCGGCGGCGCCGCCCGAGAACGGACCGCCGAGACGCTGCGCCATGTGGGCCTCTTCGAGGAGCGCTACCGCGAGATGCGCGGCTACTCCACCGGCATGAAGCAGCGCGTCAAGCTGGCCCAGGCGCTGGTCCACGACCCCCGCCTCATGCTGCTGGACGAGCCGACGAACGGCCTCGATCCGAGAGGCCGCAACGATATGCTGGACCTCATTCAGCGTATCGGCTCCGAGTTCAGGGTGCCGATCATACTGTCCTCTCACCTCTTGGGCGAGATCGAGCGCGTTTGTGACCATCTTGTCGAGATCGCAGGCGGACGGCTCGTTCGCTCCGTGCCCATATCGACTTTGACCACGGCCACGGAACTGCTGATCGTTGAAGTCGATGGAGACAGCAGCGCGCTCGCGGCCCAACTTCAAGCCCAGGGACTGTCGGTGACGCATGACGGGCGGTTGCTGCTCGTGTCCACGGCCGGCGGCGGCGATGGCGTGCACGACAAGGTCCGCGACGCTGTCGTTGACCTCGACCTCGGGCTTGTCCGCCTCGAACAGAGCCGCCGCCACCTCGAGGACCTCTTCCAGACGCCGGGCACAGATCGTGAGGCTGTCGGTGCGTGACGCAGCCAGCGGCAGCATCTATGACCTCGGGTATCAGCACTACCGGGGTCCCCGGCTCGGACGCCCGCACGCCGTTGCGGCGATGTACGTGCACTCCTTGCGTGGCATCTTCGGTATCGGCCGGCCGCTATCCAGCAAGGTCGCCCCGTGGCTCCTGCTCGGCGCGTCTTTCCTGCCGGCCCTGGTGCAGCTCGGCGTCGCCTCGATAAGCACCGGCGACCTGGAACTGATCAGGCCCGAGGAGTACTACACCTATATCCAGATCGTGCTCGCGTTATTCGTCGCGGTCGTTGCTCCGGAGCTGGCGGGGCGCGATCAGCGCTCGCGGACGCTATCGCTCTACTTCTCGCGCGCGATCGTTAGAGACGACTACGCCCTCGCCAAGTACGCCGCGTTGGTGACAGCCATGCTCGGCCTGACGTTCGGCCCGCAGCTCGTGCTGTTCCTGGGCAATGGAGTCGCCCTGGACGATCTCGGCGGCTACGTCGAGAATGAGTGGAGCGACCTGCCCGCCGCTGCTGCCAGCGCGATATTCATTTGCCTGCTCTTCGCCGGTATCGGCCTCGCCATCTCGGCCCAGACCTCGCGCCGGGCGTATTCGACGATCGCGATCATCGCTGTTATGGTCATCTCCTCGGCCGTGGGCATCACCCTCGTCGAGAGCATCGAGGGAGACGCCGGCCGCTACGGGATCCTGGTGAGCCCGTCTAACCTTGCCGAGGGACTAACGTATTGGTTCTTCAATGCACCCCCGGAGCCGGAAGAGCAGCTGGCCAAGGCTCACCTATGGGGAGGGATTTATGCTCTCACGGCCCTCGCGATTTCACTGCTGTGCCTGGCGCTCGTCCTGCGCCGGTATCGGACGATCCAGGCATGACGCCGACCGATGAGGCGAAGCGCCTCGAGACAGCGGCGGTGGAGGTCAAAGCCGTCTCGCGGTGGTACGGCAACGTGGTTGCCGTGAACGAGATCTCCTTTGCGCTCGGCCCCGGCATCACGGCGCTGCTGGGCCCCAACGGCGCCGGCAAGACTACCGTTCTGCACATGATCGCGGGCTTTCTGCGGGCGTCAAAGGGCACAGTGCGCGTCCTTGGGCAGCCGGCGTTCGGAAACCCTGAGATCTATCGCGAGGTCGGCCTCGTGCCCGAACGCGAGGCCGTCTACTCCTTCATGAGCGGCTACGACTTCGTGCTAACAACGGCGCGCCTGCACGGGCTGAAAGACCCCGAAGCCGCTGCGCGGCGCGCTATTCAGACCGTGGACATGGAGGCGTTTCAGAAACGAAAGATGGGCGGCTACTCGAAAGGGATGAAGCAGCGGATCAAGATGGCCGCCGGGATCGTCCATGAACCCTCCGTTCTGCTGCTGGACGAGCCGTTCAACGGCACGGATCCGGCACAAAGACTACAAATGATGGACCTCCTGCGGGAGATGGCGGCGCAGCGCAAGACCATCGTCGTCTCCTCGCACATCCTGGAGGAGGTCGAGCGCCTGGCCGATAACATCGTCGTCATCGTCGCCGGGCGGTTGGCCGCGTCCGGGGACTTCCGCTCGATCCGTAGGCTCATGACCGACCGGCCGTACTCGTTTACCATGCGTTCGAGCGACAACCGCAGGCTTGCGGTCGCGCTGCTCGGTGACGAGTCGGTCTTTGGCGTCGAGCTGAACGGCGACCGGCTGACCGTGCGGACCGCGCACTTCTCGGACTTCATCCGAGCAGCTCCCAGGGTTGCGCGCTCGACCGGCATCACGCTGCGGGAGCTCGTACCGGCAGACGAGTCGCTGGAGAGCGTCTTTTCTTACCTCGTGAACCGGTGAACACGACCGTTTTCGCGCTCACATTGAGGCAGATCGGCGGCCGACGCCGTATTCTGCTTGTCGGTCTGGCCGCCGCCCTGGCGCCGATAGGACTCGCCTTGATCTATCGGGCGGGTGACTTCAACGATCCGCTCGACTGGACCGCCAACACCCTCCTCGAAAGCGTCATTATAACGTTGGTGCTGCCGCTCGCCTGTCTGCTTCTGGGCACCTCAGCGATGGGATCCGAGATCGAGGATGGCACCGCCGTCTACCTCCTCTCGCAACCGTTGCCCCGACGAGAGATCGTCTTCGCCAAGGCCGCCGCCGCCATTCTAATCACAGCCGCGTTCCTTCTGCCCACGACGGCGCTGGCTCCCCAGTTGTCATTGGAGGACGCCGAGGGCGAGGGTCTCGTCGCAGGCTTCCTTGTCGCCACGGCTCTCGGAATCTGCGCCTACACCATGATATTCGTGTTGCTGAGCGTCGCCACCAGCCGCCCGCTAGTCTTCGGCCTTGGATACGTCTTCATCTGGGAGGGAGTTCTCGGCGATCTCTTCACAGGGACGCGGTACCTCAGCATTCGCCAGTACTGTCTGGGCATAGCCGATGGCATCG
>CAYZLC010000206.1:0-3449 GCA_964479365.1 uncultured Dehalococcoidia bacterium | reverse complement strand
GAATCGGTGGCCAAGACGAGGCGGCTGGTCGTGGCTGATCCCGGCTGGCGCGCCTTTGGCGCGGCGGCGGAGATCATAGCTACGGTCACGGAAACCTGCGGCGACAAGCTGCGCACGAAGCCGGCACGGATATGCCTGCCGGACAGCCATACGCCCATGAGTTCGGCGCTCGAGCAGCTCTACTATCCCGGCGAACGGACGATGGTCGATGCCATCACGGCGTGGATGAGCTCGTAGGAGAAGGACCGACGGGCATGGCGTATCTCGAGTTTCTGCAGGACGTGCACGCTCGGACCCAGCGTGACTACGTGGCGCGTGTCCTGGCGGGCAACAAGGCCGTGTTTGCCGCACTCGCCAAGAGATTTTCCGTGGAATACTGGGACGGCGACCGCAACACGGGCTACGGCGGGTACCACTACGATGGTCGCTGGCTCGCCATCGCGCAACGGCTGGGCCAGCACTACTCGCTGCGCCCGGGTGACCGAATCCTGGATGTCGGCTGCGGAAAAGGGTTTCTGCTCTACGAGTTCACAGGCGCCTGTCCCGGCGTCCGCATCGCCGGTCTCGATATTTCGCGCTATGCCCTCGAGCACGCCAAGCAGGAGGTCAAGGGTTGGCTTCTGGAGGGGAGTGCGGTGAGCCTGCCTTTCACCGACCATTCCTTTGACCTCGTCGTGTCGATCAATGCCCTGCACAACCTCTACCTCCCGGATCTCGACGCCGCCCTTCGCGAGATCGAGCGCGTCGGACGGCGCCACAAGTACATCGTGATGGACAGCTACCGGAACGAGCAGGAAAAGGTGAACCTCCTGTACTGGCAGTTGACCTGCGAATGCTTCTTCACTCCCCAGGAGTGGGCCTGGGTCCTGGAAAGCGCAGGCTACACGGGCGATTACGGCTGCGTCTATTTTGACTGAGGTCCGCTCCGATGGCTGCCGATCAAACGCGCGAACCGCAGTACACGCGAGCGCTGGAGCTGCTCCGCACGAAAGGGCGGACCTCGCTCGGTCTCATGACCAATCAGGCGTGGCACGACGATCCGAAGCATCTCCTCTTTACACTCTCGCGCTACAAGTTCGTCGCCAAGATGCTGGCGGACCGCGAGCATGTGCTCGAAGTCGGGTGCGCCGACGCCTTCGGGACTCGCATCGTCCTGCAAGCGGTGAAGCAGGTGACCGCCACGGACTTCGATGCGACCTTCGTCGAGGACGTTCTCGAGCGCATGGAGGAACCCTGGACCTTCGAGTGTGTTCAGCACGACCTGCTGGAAGGAGCCCTTCCCGGTAGCCATGACGCCGCGTATGCCCTCGACGTGATCGAGCACATCCCGCCGGAGCAGGAGCTCCGCTTCGTGGGGAACATCGTAAAGTCCCTCACGCCGCATGGCGTGCTCATCCTCGGCTCGCCGTCTCTGGAATCGCAGGCTCACGCTTCGGCCCCGAGTAAGGCGGGCCACGTCAACTGCAAGGATGCGCGGGGCCTTCGAGGCCTGATGGAGCAGTTCTTCCACAATGTCTTCGTCTTTTCGATGAACGACGAGGTGGTGCACACCGGTTACTTCCCCATGGCGCACTACCTGCTGGCGCTCGGCTGCACCGTCAAGAGTGAGTAGGGCGCAAGTGGACACGCCAGAGGACCTGAGCGCGGCCGAGGCGGGAATCGACCTCACGCTATTCGTTCCCTGCCTCAACGAAGAGAAACGCGTGGTTCCGACCGTCATGACGATCCAGGATGCAATGCGGGACCTCGCGTACACCTACGAGGTGCTGGTTGTTGACGACGGATCCAGTGACCGCACCTTCGACGTCGCGGAGGAGTTCCGAAGGAGCCATCCGGAGATGTCGCTTCGCGTCTACAAGAACGACCGAAATCTCGGACTTTCACGGAGCTTCGTAGATGCCGCGTTTCGGGGCCGGGGCAGATACTACCGCCTCGTCTGTGGTGACAACGTGGAGCCGAAGGAGTCGATGGTGAAGATCCTGAGCATGATGGGGCAGGCGGACATGGTCATCCCGTACTATCCGGTGCTGCCTGGCAAGAGCAGGGCTCGGCGAGTGATCTCTCGGGCATTCACCCTGCTGGTGGACCTGGTCAGCGGTTATCGGCTGAACTACTACAACGGGTGCGCGCTGTACCGGCGCTATCACGTCATGCGATGGGCGCCCTACAACTACGGTTTTGGGTTTCAGGCGGACCTGATCACCCGTCTTCTGGATGAGGGAGCATCCCACGTCGAGGTTCCCGTCTCGGGTTTCCACCTCACCAAGGAGCGGGGAGAGTCTGCGCTAACGCTGCGGAATCTTGTCTCGACCGGACATACACTGTTCGAGATTCTGCTCAGGCGAATCCGGCGCACCGTCTATCGCAGCTGAGCGGGTACGGGCCAGTCAAGGTGGTGTCGCAGATGATGGACTGGGGGAACGCGCCGTTCGAAGAAAAAGTCCGTGCGTTCCTGGTGTGCCCGCAGTGCCGACGGCCTTTCGACGTGCGGGAGGAGAGGCTTTGGTGCGGGGGCTGTGGTTTCGAGGGGGCGATCCGTGACGATGTCGTGATCATGTCGAGGGCGACCCCGACCTCGTACTTCGACGACAAGTTCCTGGTGATGCAAGAGGGGCATTCGCAAGGGCGAGACTGGGAGTTCGCGTACCGCCAGCAGGTGGCCTTTCTGGACCGGTATCTGAGGACAGGATCGGTGCTCCTGGATGTCGGGTGCGGTCCCTCGATCTGCTACAGAAAGCCCGAGGGATGCTTTCTCGTGGGGCTCGAATACTCGTTTCCATCGATTCGAAGCAACAGGGACGTCGATCTTCGAATCTGCGGTTCGGCGGCGGTGTTACCCTTCGGGGAGGGCGCGGTAGACCTCGTCATCTGCTTCTACTCTCTCCACCACATGGTGGGAGAGAGCATTTGCGAGAGCAGGAGGATTCTGGAGAAGGTGTTTGGGGAGCTGGGACGCGTTGTGAAGGCCGGAGGGCATCTGGTTGTGTTCGAGATGCGTCCTTGGTGGCCCTTCCGCCTCTTGCAAAGCCTTTGTTGGGATGCGGCCCGGAGGGTCCTGGGAGGCAGGTTGGATATGTACATGTGGCCCCAGGCGGCGCTAGAGCCTCCGGGCAAGGGGAGGATCCCGGGAGCGCGGTTCGACGTTCGGGTTTTTGAGACGTCGATCCTGGAGATGTTGCCGCCGGTGTTTGCGTTACCGTGGCTCAAGATTCCCCGGATGACGTATCCGCTGTCGCCGGTCGCCTACGTTTGGGCGAAGCCGTAGGCTGTCCGCCGGGGGCTGGGTTGAGGAGGTTGCTGAGGCCGGCGGCGGCTGTTGCGGCGATCCTGCTGGCGGGAGGCTTGGCCTCGCACCAGGCGGGAAAGATCGATGTGTTTCGCGTCCGGCGTACGCTCACCGTCGTGGAAGCGGAGCGCGGCTTCGCGTTCGTGAGTCCCACGGGCGTGGA
>CAYZLC010000205.1:0-3500 GCA_964479365.1 uncultured Dehalococcoidia bacterium | reverse complement strand
GGTGGAGGAGACGATCAAGAATGGCGAGACGGTCTTCAAACGAGCGGTATTGTCGGCATGACCGGCCGCATTCTCGTGGGGACTTGCTCGTGGGCGGATAAGACGCTGATCGATAGCGGGTGGTATCCGCCGGAGGCTAAGAAGCCGGAGGACCGGCTGCGGTTCTATGCGGACCAGTTCCCGATCGTCGAAGTGGACAGTACCTACTACGCGATCCCGCAGGAACGGAACGCGGAGGCGTGGGTGGAGCGGACGCCGCCGGAGTTCGTGTTCGATGTGAAGGCGTACGCGCCGTTCACGGGGCACGCGGCCGCGGTGAAGGCGCTGGCGAAGGATCTGCGCGAGGCCCTGCCGGCGCCGGTGCAGGCGATGGCGAACTTCTACTACAAGGACCTGCCGCCGGAGATCGGCGACGAAGTCTGGCGGCGGTTCAACGAGACGCTGCTGCCGCTGGACAGCGCTGGGAAGCTGGGGACGGTGCTCTTCCAGTTCCCGCCGTGGTTCGGGCCTCGGTCGGACAACCGCGAGTACATCCTGGAGGCGAAGGAGCGGCTCGGGCAGTACACGATGGCGGTTGAGTTCCGGAGCTCGATGTGGATGGCAGAGGAGCGGGACCAGGAGAGGACGCTGAGCTTCCTTTCGGACAACGCGATCTCGTACGTTTGCGTGGACGAGCCGCAGGGGTTCAAGAGCAGCGTGCCGCCCGTGACGCGGGTGACGGCACCCGTCGCTCTCGTCCGGATGCACGGGCGTAACTCAGAGACCTGGAACAAGAAATCGATCACGGCGGCCGAGCGGTTCGATTACCTCTACGGCGCAGATGAGCTGCGGGAGTGGGTGCCCCGGGTGCGAGATCTCGCCCGGGATGCTCGCGAGGTGCACGTGCTGATGAACAACTGCCACCGGGACTATGGCGTGCGGAATGCACGGGAGATTGAGGAGATGCTGGGGGTGTTCGGGAAGGGTGAAGGGTCACGGGTCAAGGGTCACGAGGCTGGGCAGAAGGGACTGTTGTAGCGGGGCCACGCCCAACAACAAGTACTCACCACGGACCACTGATTACTGACAACTGACAACTGACAACTGAGGCGTTATTTCCCATCTGTGGTGGTTTCTTTACCCTGCGTTAACTGACGTGAAGAATCGGATAAGGTAACTTGATCATCGAGAACGACACGACCTGATGGTTGGGTCGCACACACAAGGGATCGCCGGCCGGGTGGCGAGCCGATAACAGGAGGGACTCGCGATGACCCGCTGCCTCCCCGCCAGCGGTGACAAGAGCAGAGTGAGCTGGAAGAGGGGCTGGACGCCGTCCCGCCGCTCGTGGCTCAGAATGGCTGCGCTAGTTTTCTTCTCCGGTGTGTTGTCAGCGGCGGCCACCGTAGCAGCGGCCCGGGCACCGGACCCGCAGGCCGCCTACGGACCGCCGCCAACCCCGGAATCGTTTCGCTCAACGCAGATCGAGCCCTCGGTCGCGGCCGACGTGACACCTGTTGCCGTGGCCGAGGTTTTTGCGACTCCAAGCGGTTCCGAAGCCCAGCTTGCCGCAACCGTTGAAGCAGTGACAGAAGTGCCCGCCGCTGAGGCGCTAGAAGCCGAGTCTGTTCTCGAGGCGACGATTGTCGAGACGACCTCGTCTACAACGGTGAGCCCGGAGCTGGTTGCGAGCTCGTGGTCAATGGAGCCACTGCCGGAGGAACCGCCGGCCGCAGCGACCGCGGCAGACGCCTCGGCTGACGAGGCGGCGGGCGCCGCGGTTAGCGGGACAGACCGGTTGCCGGAGACGCAGAGCTCGTCCGTGATCGCGGCGCCGCGCTAACCACGAGGACACGAAGACACAAAAGATCCGACATAATACCGCGGGCGTGCTCACGCCCTTCGCGGTGGATGACATCCGACTCCTCAATTAGCGCCCCACTGAGAGGCGGTCGATCAGCCAGCGAGGCAGTCCCGCCTCCGCCATCAGCTTTTGGGTCGTCGCGACTTCGTACTCGACGCGGTGGAGGGTGATCGCGCTCGATCCAGAGTCGTAGACCGCGTATGAGGCGCGAGGGTCGCCGTCGCGGGGTTGGCCGACGCTGCCGGGGTTGAGGACGATCCTCTGATTGCGGTCCAGGTCCACCGTGTCGCCGTCGTCGAGGCGATAGAGGCGGCAACCTTCGGGTGACTCGGTCTCCTCGAGGACAAGCATCGGCACGTGAGTATGGCCGACGAGGCCGAACGGGGTCTCCTGGAGGGCGAAGTGGCCGAGGGCGGCCTCGGCGGAGTAGAGATATTCCCAGATGGGCCAGCGGAGGGTGCCGTGGACGAGGGTGACATCATCTCGCCGCTCAACTTCGGCCAGGGCGTCGAGGAAGGCGCCTTCGTCTGGCGTCAGGCGGGCCTTCGTCCATTCTGCAGCGGCGGCGGCGTCCGCGTTGAAGTCCTCGGTGCCGATGGCGCCGGTGGCGGCGCGCTCGTGGTTGCCGGCGATCATCACGGCGTCGAATCCCTTCAGACACGCGATGCACTCTCCCGGCTCGGGGCCGTAGCCGACGCAGTCCCCCAAGGACCAGACGGCGTCGATTGGGGCGCCCCGCTCAGCATCGCGGAAGACGGCTTCGAGCGCGTTGAGGTTGGCGTGGACGTCGGAGACGATGAGAGTGCGCATATGGGGGCAGTATATCGAATGGGCGCTCGTATAATAGCGCCGTGGGTAGGAGCAAGGATTCAGGGACCAGAAGCGATGGGACGCCGGTCAGAGTCAGGGAGCTGGGCGAATTCGGGCTGATCGAACGGCTGGCGGCGGCTGTGGACGCGGAGTCGCCCGCGGACCTCGTCATTAGGATCGGGGACGATGCGGCGGCCTGGCGCGTCGGTGAGACGGTGCTTCTCGCGACCACGGATACGCTGGTGGAGGGGACCCACTTCCTGCCGGAGTTCGCGCCGTGGGGGGATGTGGGGTGGAAAGCGCTGGCGGTGAACGTCAGCGATATCGCAGCGATGGGCGGTGAGCCGCTATTCGCGCTCGTGACGCTGGCGCTGCCACCGGAAACGAGGGTCGCGGTCGCAGATGATCTCTACGCGGGCCTCTCGGAGTGCGCTCACGAGTACGGAGTGACGATCGCTGGTGGGGATATCGTTCGTGCGCCGCAGGTGTCGCTCACGATCGCACTCATGGGACGGGCGCAGATGCGCGATGGGGAGCCGCTGCTGATGAGGCGCGATGGCGCGAAAGCGGGCGATGTGATCGCGGCGACGGGGACGCTCGGGGATTCGGCGGCGGGACTCTGGCGGCTGCGAACAGGCATCTCCAGGGTAGATCCGCTGGTGCGGGCTCAGCTGAGGCCACTGCCGCGGCTACGGGAGGCGCAGGAAGCGGCGCGACAAGGCATCGCCTGCGCGATCGATGTGTCGGACGGGCTGCTCCAAGACATCGGCCACATCTGCGACGTGTCGCGATTGGGCGCGGAGATACGCGAAGAGTCGCTGCCGCTGAGCGATGACCTGCGCGCGGC
>CAYZLC010000204.1:0-3534 GCA_964479365.1 uncultured Dehalococcoidia bacterium | reverse complement strand
GCCGGCACGGCCGATGACAGTAGCACGTAGGCCACCCGATGCCACAACCGCACTCTCACGCCTGCCAGCCGCCCCTTTCCGGCGTCGTGCAGCAACGCCGCCATCAGCAGTGCATCATCGTGAGAGCCCTGCTGTTTCAGAATGCGTAACACATCAAGGCCGTGTCTCTGGTCGCGCTCGCTCATCGATTCGAACAGCGGCAACAGCCGTTGGCCCAGTAGGTTCGCCGCCACCGCCCGCTCGCTGTTCTCGACCCGGGGGCTGATAGCGCCGAAGAACTGTCGCGTGCGGTATAGCGGACGTTCAAACAAAGACGTCTCCGTTTACCCCGGCGAATAACCGTGCCAGCACTTTGATTATCGGCTCCATGATCTCGAAGAGAAGGAACGTTCCAGTGAAGAATGGCAGCAGAAAGAGGATGATCAGAATGATAGGACCGTACTGCTCAAGGCGCGCGAATTCATTGGAGAGATCGCGCGGGAGGAATCCAACGGCCACCTTGAACCCGTCCAGGGGCGCAATCGGGATGAGGTTAAACACGCCGAGGATCAGGCTGAAGAGGACGATCGCGCTTAGATAGACGCTGAGATACTCTTTCAGCTCCCAGCCGTTCAGCGAGAGGAGAAGAGCGTTCGACTGGTTGAAGGGTGATGACCAGGGCACAAGGTCTAGCTTGATCGGCAGGCCGGCGACGGCCGCGACGACGAAGTTCGACACGGGCCCAGCCGCCGCCGTCAGGCCGAGGGCGGCCTTCGGGTTGCGCGTGGCGTTTGGGTTCACCGGGACGGGCCGTCCCCATCCAAACCCCACTACCAGCATCATTATGGTGCCAAGCGGCTCCAGGTGCGCGAGAGGGTTCAACGTCACCCGCCCCATTTTCCGCGGCAGTCCGTCTCCCAGCGTGTCCGCGATGTAAGCGTGCGAGAACTCGTGGAAGGATATCCCGAGGATGAGAGCGGTGACGATTGCGCTGAAGAAGATGACTGCCGCGAAGAGATCGATGTCGAGGAGGTCCAGGAAGACGAAGATCATCCGCGACGTATCATAGCATGGGGTATCGGTCGGTCCCTTCTCCTTCCGCCTTCCTACTGTCCCCTTCCTGCCGTATAATCTGCTCGCGACGCAAAGTCAGTGGAGGTAATCCCATGGTGCTCACACGCAGTCCCGTAACCGAACCCGTAGTCTCGATCGAACCCGCGCAGCGCGCCTGGAGCTATCCGCTCTTTGACGCAATCTTCCAGCGCCGCGCCCGGCGCTTCCCCTTGGGGGCGGAGCTGCCGGGTGATCTGTCACCCTTCAAATCCACAAAAGAGCCGGTGCCCCTCGATGAGATCGAGGAAGCGATGCTGGTCATGGCCGGCACGGGTATCAGCGGGCTTAACCTTGCCGACCTGCCCTTCAACGACCAGACCGGCAGCAACTGGTGCGGAAACACAATGCTCCAGTTCGTCGGGCGCGTCTACGCCAGCGCCTGCGGCTCCCACGGCACCGAGCTGTTCTACACGAATGACGAAGGTACCTACATGGTGAAGCTCCGCGAAAAAGTCCCCTCAGCCATGCAGGAGTTCGAGACGTTGGACGACCGCGAGAAGATCGTCCAGGCCTTTCGCGCGAATACCGTCCAGATCGGTCAAGGCCGCCTGCCTGTGCCGATGATCGCCGGAATAACTCAGCCATTCAACTGGTGGAACGCGAACCAGCCCGGCAGTACGCTCTTTATGCCCATCAGCGATGTCACCTGGGAGTACATCAACGTTATCATGCTGCTCCTGGATGAACCTAACTCGTACTACATCTACGATGACCTGAACGGCAACGCCGAGCCGCTGAAGGAATGGGCGGACAAGGGCTACCTGGACCGCACGAAGGGCTATGCCCTCTCCGGGCTTGAAAACGGCATGTCGACCATCATTCCCGGTACCGAGCAGGCGATCATGCTCCAGAACATGTATCTTGCGCTCCAGGCCATGGGCCTAGGCGGGTGGATCTTTAGCTGTTCTGTCAGCCATTTCGTCATGCCATTGATGGGCTTCCGGTTCGAAATCCCGACCAAGTTCGGACCCATCAAGCCGCTAATACAGGAGGGCGGCCCGCGCCCGGTGCCGGTCGGCCTCGACGGCCATTTCCAGGCATATTGCCCGCCCTACTACCCGGACATGGACTCCGCCGTGCAGGCCATCTTCGATTCCAAGTGGGGATCTCGTGGAATCTACAAGGAGGAGGGAGGGCCGGTCGCGCTCAAGGACCGCCAATCGCTCGATAAGCTCGTTCAGAAGACACCTGGCTGGTGCCTCGACGCGACAAAGGCCCTCTGTTCGTACATCTGGGACACGCACGGCCGCTTCCCCGCGTCGATCGACCCGATGGCGATGAACATCTGGTTCCAAGCGCACCACCTGGAGACCGAGTTCTACGACCGCTACTATCAGCCCGGCGCCTATCAAGAATCCATCCGCCAGCACATGGGCGTCTGGCACGGCGCGCGTTAGGGCGAAGAATCACAGTCAGGTAGGGGCGGGTCTCAGCCCCGCCCTCGCTTCCCCCTAACATCCAGTGCGGTCTGTATTACTGTCTAACTCGCGGTCTCCGCACGCTCGCCCGCCTCAATCCGGCTTGTGACGCCGCGCACCCCCGGCACGCGCGATACAACGCGCGAAATCTCACTTACGGCGCCGTTTCCCGGCGCGTATCCGAAGAGCGCCACCTCTCCAAGCACGGAACGTGCATTAATCCCCGTGGTCAGCTGTAGCCCCGCGCGCTCGATCGCTTGGCCTATCGCCAGCTCCAGTTCGATATCGTCGACCACTTTCATCTGTATCTCCGCTGCTTCCCCGAGCTCGTATGCGAGCGCTTGGATCCACTCCCTGGTGCGCTTCGTTCGCACGTTACCGCTGACCGTGACCACGCCGCCCGAGGCAGCGGCGCTGACAGTCTGTCGTTCCTCGTCGCTCAACACACGATCAGATGCCAATGTCTCCCGGATGCGGTCCACCAATTCCGCATCAGTTAAGTAGATCGGCAGCGTCGCACCGCCCGTCGCGATGCGTAGAACTTTCCCTTCGAACGAGACGTCATCTATCGAAACGCGGTTCTTAAGTCCGCGGCCGCCGTGGAGAATGATGTCAGTAGCCAGCCGCCGGCGGGGATCGACCAGCAGCCCGGCCGGTCGCGCTTGCGGCAGGGAGACCGGCGTGTCTGCCGAGATCAACCTCGCTCGCGCCGCCACGGGCGGAACCTCTCGCGCGAAGGCCTGCCGGCTGGTGCAGTCGAAGGCCACGCGGTCATCTGACCACACCGGCGAAGCGGAGAAGGGCAGCTTCACGCTAGTGGACCAGCGCAGCACGCCGGATCGGACAATGAGGTTCAATACTTCCCATTGTTCGTCCACCTCCATCCCCGCCACCCTGCCCTGCCAGCGGTCCCGAAACTGCACAGGCGCATTGAGCCTGAGCCGGATAGCGCGCTTGCCTGGCTGATGGTCCATCGCTACAAGCGTAGAATATCGTCTTCCTTCGTTCCACCGGCGAGCTATCG
>CAYZLC010000203.1:2759-3551 GCA_964479365.1 uncultured Dehalococcoidia bacterium | reverse complement strand
GACCACGCCCTGCGCTTCACGATCAACACCACCCGCCGCGCCTTCATCCATCCGGCCACGCATTACGCCTCGAACAACACGAACGCGAACGTGCCACCGATGGGCCTTCGCTTTCGGATGAAGGCGTCGTATAGCTGCGCGGCGTTCAGCGCCGAGGTACAGGTTATCTGCACGGCGCTCAAGAAGTACGGTATGTTCGTCGCCGATAACGGGAGCGACTGGTACGTCTCGGGCGCGCCAGACCCGCGTTGGAGCGACGACAACGTAGGCGACCTCAAGAGCATCACGGGCGATGCGTTCGAGGTCGTGGACACGGGCGAACAGCTGATCAGTGACCAGCCCTGGGGCGACAACGACGGCGACGGCTTCATAAACGGTACTGAATCGTACCTTGGCACCGGCCCGCAGGACCCCTGCGGCGGCAGCGGTTGGCCGGCAGACCTGGCGGCCGGGGATAATCGCCTGAACATCGCCGACTTCAACAGCTTTATCTTCCCGCTGCGGCCGAACGGCTCCTTCAACAAGATGGGGCACGCGGTCCCTGATCCGCAGGACCCGAACATCGAGCGTTGGGACCTCGACCCGAACGGTGCCGTGAACATCGCTGACCTGAACGCGCTCAACCCGGCCGTCAACGCGCCGACCGCGCGACCACCGATGTTCGGCGGGCAGCCGGCGTTCTGGACGAACCTCGGGCTGTGCCCGTTCCCACCGTAACCTGTCGAACTAACGTAGTATTGACACAAAGAGCCAATGGTAGAGCTGAAAGCTGTTGGCTGTTTGCTGTTACGT
>CAYZLC010000203.1:0-2749 GCA_964479365.1 uncultured Dehalococcoidia bacterium | reverse complement strand
CGATGTTCGGCGGGCAGCCGGCGTTCTGGACGAACCTCGGGCTGTGTCCGTTCCCACCGTAAATCGGTCGAACTAACGCTGTATTAAACACAAAGACACAAAGAGCCAATGGTAGAGCTGAAAGCTGTTGGCTGTTAGCTGTTAGCTGTTACGTCGTCAGGCGGTGGCCGCATTCGCCGCAGAACTTCGCGGCGCGCACGGTGGGGCTCCCGCAGGCGGGGCAGTCGCCGCCGGGCCAGGGGGAGCCGGGCGTCGCGGAGGCTTTCCCCTTTCCGCGTCGCGGAGTCGCGGACTCGGTGACGGCCGGTGACGCGGCGGCGGTGGCGGCGGTGGCGGCGGCCGCCGCAAGCTCGGTGGCTTTAGCGCGCGTTCTCACCGTTTGAGCAGGCGGTTGGACGGCCTCCACAGAGGGCGATTCGAGGGCTTCCAGCTCGGCTTCTTGGAGCGCTCCGTTACGGAAGAGCCGGACGCAGACGATGGTCCCGCCGATGAGCAGCAACACGACGATCACCCACATCCTGGGTCTAATGTTACAGCAGGAACTTGCGGACGGCCCAGGCGACGCCGTCCTCGTCGTTCGAGGGGGCGACGTGCAGAGCTTCGCGCTGGACCGCGTCGGGCGAATTGCGCATGGCGATGCCGAAGCCCGCGAGGCGGAACATGCCGATATCTGATTCGGAATCGCCCATCGCCACTGTTTCCTCAGGCGCGACGCCGAGATCCTTGAGTACTAGCTCCAGAGCACGCCCTTTGTCCGCCTCGGGGTGCGTGAGGATGACGTAGTGCGGACTGTTGGTGGGCCGGTTGATCGAGAAGCCTGCGCGGCCCTCGTAGGCGACAAGGAAACGGTCCGCGATCTCGTTGACGCCCTCTTCGCCGAAGACGAGCACGCACGTCGGCTGGCCTTCGTCCATGTGGTCCGACTGCCGTTCCGCGATCTTGAGGCCGCCCGGCAGCCGCTCCGGGATGATCCCCGCGCGCATCTGCATGTAGGTCGTGTCGCCGATCGTCGTGAACATCTCCCATCCACGGTCATCGCCCAGGGCGGTGACCTCGCGGGCGAGGTCGTGGTCGAGGCGAAGGTGCAGCAGCTCGGCGCCGTCCACAGGGCGCTTGACGAGCGCTCCGTTGCTACAGATGAGCGGCGTCTGCGTCTCCAGTCGAGCGGCGGTTCGGAGGGCGATGCCGTAAAAGCGCGCTGTCGCCAGGACGACCTGGATGCCGTGCTCCATCGTCGCTCGGACAGCCTCGGCGTTGGCATCCGACAAGCGTAGGCCACTGTTTAGTAGCGTTCCGTCGAGGTCGAGCGCGAGGAGCTTGTACATGGGCGAGGGTATTATAGGTTAGTTGTCAGTCGTCAGTTTTCAGTAGTGAGCGGCTATAGTCAGCGAATGGAGAGCGAATAAGCGAATCGCGGGCGGGGCCGAGCGGAACTTCGAAGCGGGCTTACAACCGAGGGCGGCAGACATCGCTCACTGAAGGCGCATGAACGCGCGAATCTGAAAGCAAGAAAAGAGCGGTGGCGTAGTCGTTTCGGTAAGGGAGCGATTCCCGGGATGATATCTTGCCCGGCTGTTGATAAGTGCCTTGACTTATGTTGACGTCGCGCTAGGATGAGTACGTCACGCGGGGGTGTGGCAGTCGGGAGGAGGCCGCTATGCGGCAGGCCACACTGAATAAGAGCCCATCACTCGCCAGTGACTTGAGTGCGCTGGGGGGCCTCTACCGTACCGTTTTCTGGATGATCGGAAGGAAGTCGCAGTACGGCCGTATCTGGCCGCAGGAAGCTAACATGGGGCCCGCGGGAGAGACTGCTCGGTCGGTGCCGTTGATCACTGTCTCCGAATCGGCTCGCCACGCCACAGTGGAGGTGGGTACGCGAGACTGAACGGCTCGACGCGAGTTGAAACCGAGGCCGGGTTCCTTGCCCGGCCTCTGCATTTGGGAGGGGCCTGGAGAATTCAGGCGTCCGATTCACCACAAAGGCACTAAGACACGAAGATTTTTTGCCTTCTGTTCTTCTTAGTGTGTTTGTGTTTCCGTCACCTAAGTCTTGGCACAACGTCCCGTGCGTAGGCCTCCACCTGCGGCATGAAATCGGCGAAGGTGGAGAGAATGGGGACGAGGATGAAATGCGCGACGCCGGCCTCGGCGAAGTCGGCCAGGCGTCGCGCGCAGTCGTCGGCGTTGCCCATGACCACGTAGCGATCGACGATTTTCTCGAACGGCTGGTTGTAGCGTCGGGATAGGTCCTCGATGGCTGCCTTCTTGCCCTCTTCGTACGTGTCGGCGAGTGCGATGAACTGGTAGATCGCCCCCGTGATCGCGCTCGGGTCCTGTCCAGACTTCTCGGCGTACTCGCGCGCCTTGGCGAGGCCGTCGCGAAAGCGTTCCGGCGAGAAGAGGTAGGGCACGTAGCCGTCGCCGTAGCGGCCGGCGCGGCGCATCGCGGCCTCGGACCGTCCGGCGACCCAGAGGGGCGGGCCGCCGGGCTGCGTTGGTTTCGGCGCGAGGGTGACACCGTCAAGCTTCGTGAAGCGACCGTCGAAGTGCACGTTGTCTTCGCTGTATAGGAGCTTGAGAACGCGGAGGGCCTCATCGGTGCGCGCGCCACGTTCGCGCACGGGAACGCCGACCGCCTCGAACTCCTTCGGGTACTCGCCGCCCACGCCGATACCCAGAGTGATCCGGCCCCCGGAGATGATATCGACCGACGCAATCTCCTTGGCGGCCAGGGCGGCAGGCCGCA
>CAYZLC010000202.1:0-3568 GCA_964479365.1 uncultured Dehalococcoidia bacterium | reverse complement strand
CCGTGGCACGGGTCGCCCTCCGCGCGCCTGACCCGGTTACCGTACCATCGCCGCCTGGCCTCGGAGGACCAACCACTTGACCACCGGCGGGAGCGCCCTGGCAGCGCCGGACAGACACTTAAGCAGGCCGCTTGCCAGTCGTGGTTGTCAGGCTGGGACACTCCTATCCCCGAATCTCTCGAAGACGTGCTCGAACAAGACCGCGCATTTCGTCTGGTAGATCTCGGGGGTGAAGGCGCGCGGCAAACCCTCGTCAAGCGCATCCTCAATGGCAAGCCTCACCTGCGCCCGCGCCTGCGCCTTCTGCCGCCAGTTGAGCACGAGCGCCGCGCGGACGCGCTCCAGCAGGTGGCGCGCGACCTTCTTGACGTCGTCTCGCTCCTCGCGGCTGAGGTCTGGCCCCGGCCGCGTCAATGGATCGAACACGGTGAGTTCTTCTTCAGTGAGCTGCTCGCGCACGTGCCGCTCCTGCTCCTCCGAGAGTGCACGGCTGAGGGCGAGCAGCTCTTTGAAGAGGTCGTCGATGTTCCGGCTGCCTGCGTTGTAGGAGTCGATCAGATCCTGGAACTTCGCCTGGTAGTCGGCGCGCGCCGGGTTGACTCGGACCAGGCGCTCCAGTTGGGCACGCACGGCCGCCAAGAGGGGGCAGGCCTCTTCGACGGGCTTCAGAGGCCGAGAAGGCTCTACCGGTGCGCTGCCGGCACGAACGAATGGAGCGGCTCGAAATCCGGATTGGACAGCGGACGGAAGCCTGCCGGCCACGGCGCATCAAGGGCGCAGAGGACACGGAACTGGGCCGGTGTCGGCGGGGCGTTGATACGACGCACCCGGACACATACGGCATCCTGGCCCGCCACGTCCTGCAGGCCGTGCACGTCTTCACAAAGATAGCGAGGCACAAAGCCCAAGTGCGTCCCGCGAAGGGTCGTCAGGACCCGCAGAGCTCGAGGGTCATGCGGGTTTTCTGGCTCTGGCTTGAGCACCAAGGGATCTCCGGGCGCAAGACGGCGGGCCTCCTCCTCGGCCTCGACTCCCCGATGGCGCAGGCCATGCACGAAGAAGGCCGACTCGTAGCGGTCCTCCGGGCTCGGTTCCGGAACAGGAAAGACCTCGAACATGTCGGTCTCGCGTCGGCCACCACTGCGGGCAAGCATACCCATCGGGTCCGTTTCCCCCGGCCCGAGATCAAGCCACTCGACGAAGTCTTGGTAGTCCGGACGGCTCCGGGGAGGCAAGCGATTCCCGAACAACGGGAACAGCTGCTTGGATACGTAGACGTCATCAAGGTCCGGAAAGCTCAGGAGGGGGCGGAACCCTCCCTCGGCAGCCGACACCGCGCCCTTGGTGTAGGTGAACACGTACTCAGACCCCTCGTGGGAGAGGCGGCCCACTGGCCACCAACGCTGATCGGGCTGCCTCCATGCCAAGTACAGCGTCTTCATCGTGCCCTCAGGATACGCCCCTTGTTGGCCTTGAGTATCGCCTGTGCGAAGGCCCTGGCAGGTCCGGACATCTCTGGCCCAGGCACCCGGCCGAAAAGCTCCTCGATCGCCGCATCCTCAACGGAGTCAAGACGGGCAAGCCAGGGGGCGCAGTGGCCCTGCTCGGACCAAGCTCGGAACGCATCGATCAGGGGCAAGGGTCGGGCCTCTCCCACCTGCAAGTAGAGCGCTGAGCGCGCGTCGGCCCGCTGGACGTAACCCTCCGCTCGGAAGGCGGGATCGCGGGAATCGAGCCGGCGGCGCCGCTGTTCGTCCCGCTCATGAGCGCCGAGGGACGAGGCATGGTCGAAGGTAGGTGCCAAGTAGCGATGGCCCTGAGCGAGGTTGACCACGAGTGCCCAGTTCTCGTGGTGTCGATCGGTGTTGCCGATCCACGCGTCCAGCAGCAAGTAGCCTCCGAACACGTCGATAGGCGACTCGATGCCCTGGGGAGGTTCCCAGCCGATCGGAAGGCCAACGCCTTGAGCTCCGATCACTCCCCTCACCGCCTCGATCGTGTGTTCCTGAGTGCGGACGTAGCGCGCTCCCTCGGGCGGATAGTTTGGGTCCCGCTCGGCAAGAAGCTCGTTGCCGTGCACGAGGTCGAAGCCTTCGGCAACAAAGCTCCGAGTCACGACGCCTGAGCTCACGACGCCAGCCTTGTCCCGCCACGAAGCGAGCTCGTAGTGTGCGTGGGGTAGCCCCAGGAGTTCGGCAAGGCTGGCAGCGATCTGCCCAGTGCTCGCCCTGACCAGGCCGCGTGGCCTTGAACAGCCACATCTCTCTGCCCCTGGCGAACCAAAACTTGGCCTTCGTGCCCATGAGCTCAGTCGTGGCGGGCGCGTCGTCAGGAACGGTGTAGACGACGAAGGGTGCGCTGGGCACGGCCCATCCTGCGGGCGTACCGAACGCTCCGTCAAGGCCGGTATTCCCTGCCCGAGAACGTCTTTGCCGTCGTGCGGAAGCGCTTCCGCGCGACAAGCGCGGCGCGTGATGCAGGTGTGCGGGGAGGCAGCGCGCGCGGGCCTGCGCTTCAATCTCCGGCGGGAGCGGCGGGAGGATTCCAAAACGCGGGCAGGTCGGCTGGCGAGCACATCACGTCCGGGCTCCGTCGCCAGCGGAAGTCCGGCTGACTCGATAGCACGTAGCGCATAGCGTTCATGACTTGCCTTGCATTCGTGCGACCCACCAACTCTTGATCCGCCTCGCGCACTATGCCAGGGTGCTCGAAGTCCCCGTAAAGCGCCAGGGTGGGGTGCAGGGGAAAGACCACCTCTGTCTCTGGCAACGCGAAGCCGGGAGAGAGAAACCCGCCTCGTTCGCCCGGCCCGCGCTCGACGCTCCAGCCGAGGTAGACGGGGTGATCTGAGGTGACGAAGTGTTCGCCTGGTCCGGCGATGATGAGGGACCAGTTCCGGTTGGCGAGCGGCCGGAGTATCGCTTCGTGCGCTATGAACAGCGCGTTCATGGTGCGCGCTTGGCGTTCGGCTGGAGTCTCCTCCCTCCGCTCGGGGATCGGCCTTCCGTGCGCCTCCAGTAGTTGGCGTCCGTGCTCTCGCGCCCTCTCAAGCGCTTCGTGCACTCGGTCAGAGGCATCCCGTGCCTGCGGCACGCGGCTGGCCATGAGCGCGATGAAGTTCATGAGCGTGTTGTAGTCGTCGCCCCGAGCTAACTCTCGCGCGGCGACGGTCGCGCGCACCGCCTCGGCGGCTCTCCCTTCGAAGTCGGCGAACTGCCGCTCGAAGGCGAGGGGGTCAATGCCCTCGATTCCGTCAACCCGGTAGTAGTCGCGCTCCCAACAGAGCCGCTCCGGAATGTCCCGCCACGTTGCCCCTCGAAGAGGGAACACGTAGATGCGACCGTCCGCGTCCGTCGCCCGAAAGCCCTCGAGGTAGAACCGGGGCACGAAATGAAAGCGCTGCTGCCGTCCGTTCACGCAAACATCCTTCCCGGAGGGAGAGGCCCGAAGTAGGGAGGGAGGGCGCGAGTCTACACCCGACCTCGGGGACCGGTCCCAGTGGAAGCGCCAGAGCTACATGCGCCATGGGCCTCGCGTCGAGAACCGAGCGGTCGATCAAGAGACCCGA
>CAYZLC010000201.1:0-3585 GCA_964479365.1 uncultured Dehalococcoidia bacterium | reverse complement strand
GATTCGCTGGAGTTCATGCGCGGGCAGGTGCGGCGGTTGATGGCGAACTGCGGCGTGACTGACCCCGGCAACATCGACCACTACATAGCGCGCGCCGGCTATGAGGGGCTGACGAAAGCGCTGAGGATGAAGCAGGTGGATGTCATCCAGGAGGTGAAGAACTCGGGGCTCTGGGGACGAGGGGGAGCGGCGTTCAGCACCGGCCTGAAGTGGGAGTTTTTGCACAACGCCAAGCGCAAGCCCAAGTACCTCATCTGCAACGCGGACGAAGGAGACCCGGGTTCGTTCGTGAATCGGAACCTGATGGAGAGCGACCCACACTTGCTGATTGAGGGGATGATCATCGGGGGCTTCGCCACGGACTCCGACATGGGATACATCTACATCCGGGACGAGTATCCGGTGCCGGTGGAGCGGATGGAGCGGGCCGTGGAGCAGGCGCGGGAGAAGGGGTTGCTGGGCGACGGGATCCTGGCGAGCAACCTCAACTTCGAGCTGGAGGTCGTGCGGGGCGCTGGGAGCTACGTCTGCGGCGACGAGACGGGGCTGCTGTCCTCCCTGGAGGACCGGCGGGGGATGCCGAAGATCAAGCCGCCGTTCCCGGCGCAGGCGGGCGTATTCGCGATGCCTTCGAACATCAACAACGTGGAGTCGTACGCGAACGTGCCGCTGATCATGCGCAACGGCGCCCAGTGGTGGGCGGCGATGGGCTCCGAGAAGCACAAGGGCACGAAGATGTTCTCGCTGTCCGGCCAGGTACAGCGGGTGGGCATCCTGGAGGTGCCGCTGGGCACGCCGACGAGCGATGTTGTGATGCGAATGGCGGGTGGTCCGCCGGAAGGACGCAAGCTGAAGGGAATCCAGCCGGGAGGCCCTCTTTCCGGGATCATACCGGCCAGCGACGCGGACATTCCACTGGAGCCGGACCCGTACAAGGAACGCGGCGTCCTCATGGGCTCCGGAGGGCTGGTGATCCTCGATGACTCGAACTGCATCGTGGACCTCTGCATCTACTTCGAGTGGTTTGCGGAGGATGAGTCGTGCGGGCGCTGCACGACCTGCTTCGCGGGTACGCGGCGAGCGCTGGAGATCCTGCGCCGCATCAGCAGCGGGCGGGGAAGGCTGGCGGACCTGGAGTTGATCAAGCTGCTCGGCAAGATCGCGCAGAACGCCAACTGCTTCCACGGTCAGGGCGCGCCGACGGCGGTAACGTCCATGTTCCGCTTCTTCGAGGAAGAGCTGCTTGAGCACGTGCAGCGGAAGCGCTGCCCGGCGAAGGTCTGCCGCGGGCTGGTGCGCTATGAGGTTGTACACCAGTCCGAGCTTCTGCCTGCGGCGGAGGCTATCTGCCCCACTAACGCGGTCGTCCACGATAACGGCAGCTATCGCATCCACCAGGCGAAGTGCGTGAAGTGCGACGCCTGCCGGGAGCAGGCGCCGTACGCGATAAGCGTGGTGGATGAGTTCGCGGTGACGTAACCGGGCTGCTACGCACAAGGGCAGTCATCCGCGACGACCGTTGACGAGGCTGAGGTGTCATTAAGGTGAGCGGGGTTCGCAACCGATTGGGCGCGTACCTGCTTGCGGTCAACGGGCCCCCGCGAGTCCGATCCTCAACGTTTGCCGAAAAGCTTGACCGCTTTCGGGCGGCTGGTCTATAATCCGCGCACGCAGAAGAGGGTTCCGTCCGAACCGGGGGGCGGATCCGGACGGGCGCTGGCGCGCCTCCTCTGCGGTGGCTGCCACCGCCCCGCTGACCAAGGGCTGTGTATGAGCGGAAAGATAGGGGCCGGGCGCACGCCCGGCGGCACAACGATTGCGGAGACCGGCCCGAGGACCGGCCCGTCAAACGATGCCCGTCGCAGACAACGGCACCCTCCCGCCGCTGCGCTCGCAAATCTGTTCGGCGAGTCGCCGTTCGAATGGGCGAGCGCGCTCTACCGGAGCATCGTCGATACGTCGCCGGATGCTATTACAATCACAACCGTCGAAGGCAAGGTAATCCTCTGCAACCACCAGGCCGTGGTCCTGCACGGCTTTCAAAACGTGGACGAGATGGTGGGCCGTTCCGTCTGGGAGTTCGTGGCGCCTGAGGACCTGAAGCGCGCGTCCTCGGACCTTGAGCGCACGATCGCTGAAGGGAGCATCCGCGACGTTGAGTACGACCTCGTGCGCGCGGACGGCGGGCGGGTGCCAGTTTCGCTGCATGCGTCGGCCGTTTTGGACGCGCAAGGCACACCCAGAGCGTTCATCGGCGTCGTGCGCAATATCAGTGAGCGCAAGGAGGCGGAAAAGGCGCTCCGACGGAGCGAGGAGTACTTTCGGAACTTGATCGAGAACGCGCCGGACTTGATCACGGTCATGGATCCATCGGGCAACATACGGTACCAGAGCCCATCCATCGAGCGGATGCTGGGATATCGCCCTGACGAGCTGGTGGGGACGAACGTCTGGCAGATCATCCACCCGGAGGACGCACAGGCGGTGGGGGAGGCGATCGCGAGGGGAGCCCTGGAGCCCAGCCTGTTCCCGCTAGTCGTGTTCCGGTCGCGCCACAAAGACGGCAGCTGGCGGTATCTAGAGGGCACGGGAAAGCCTGTCCTGGACACCGCCGGAAGGCCGTACGGCGTCATCAACTCTCGAGACATCACCGACCGGGTGCTGGCCGAACAGGCGCTCGAGGAGAGTGAGCGGCGCAAGGCGGCGATCCTGGAGACGGCTCTGGACGCGATAATTACGATCAACCATAAGAGCGAGGTTATCGAGTTCAATCCCGCAGCGGAGTCGATGTTCGGCTACACGGCGTCGGAAGCGATGGGAAAACCGCTCGACAAACTGATCGTTCCACCATCCCAGCGCTCCCGGCACCGTGACGGCATGACGCGCTACCTCGCGACGGGAGGGGGGCCGATGCTGGGCAAGCGGACGGAGGTCACAGCGGTGAGCGCGGACGGGAGCGAGTTTCCAGTGGAGATAGCGATCGTGCCGATCCAGATAGACGGGCGGCCGGTCTTCACTGGTCATGTCCGCGATCTAACCGAACGCCGGAGATGGGAGGAGGAGCTTCAGCAGGCGCGAGAGGAGCTGGAGAGCAAAGTGGAGGGCCGAATGGACTCGGGCGGCACATACGGGCTGACCTTCCGGGAGCTAACGGTACTGCACCTGGTTGCGAGCGGGATCGCGGACAAGGAGATTGCGGTCACGCTCGGGATCAGTTTCCAGACGGTGAACAAGCACGTGGCGAAGATACTGCACAAGATGGGAGCGTCGTCGCGCACGGAGGCAGGCGTGCGGGCGATCAAAGACCGGATCGTCGAATAGGGTCTTGCGCATACCTAATAATGGGTATTGACGAACGCCTTATGGTGCGCAAGGATTGTGGTGTCGCACCCTCCCTTGGGCAGCGGGCGAAGACCGTCTGGTACGGATTCGCCCAAATATGGCAGCGGGCGAGGACGGTTCCGGTATCGTCCTCGCCCAACTTTTTGTGTCCGCAGGGCGACCGGCGCGCAGTTAGGTATCTCAAACACTGAGCGCGCGGTGCCGTCCGAGCGAAGGCGGGGTTGCGTTTTCCGTCGAGTTCGA
>CAYZLC010000200.1:0-3609 GCA_964479365.1 uncultured Dehalococcoidia bacterium | reverse complement strand
TCGGCTGCGGGTCGGGCATTTTGGGCATAGCCGCGGCCAGGCTGGGCGCCGCTCGGGTCTTGGCGGCCGACGTGGACCCGAATGCTGTGAAGGCGGCGCGCGAGAACGCAGCCGCGAACGGCGTCGCGCCCATAGTGGAGGTTCGGGAAGGAACCCTCGCTATAGATGCGTCCCGGTCGGGTACAGACAGCCCGGAAGCGGACGAGGAATTTGACATCATCGCCGCCAACATAAGCGCTCTCACGTTGGAGCGCCTGGCACCCGCACTCGCCCGTTCGCTGGCCCCCGACGGCGTCCTCATCACGAGCGGATTCCTCGCGGACGCCGTCGAAGACCTCAACCGCGCTTATGGCACCGAGGGCCTAAACATCGATCGACTCGTCGAAGACGGAGTCTGGCGGGCGATTATCGCGAGGGTCGTAAATCGATAGCGGTCGGAGCACTGCGGTCGACGCGCATGTGCCCTTGACCCATCACCCCTCGCCCATCACCCTGACGACATGGGCCAGCCGCTGCGTCGCTTCTTCGTTCCGCCGGGGTCTCTGCGGGCTCGCAATGTCACGCTGGGCCCAGAACTTGCCCACCGTCTGGGGCGCGTGCTGCGCTTGCAGCGCGGCGATCACGTCCTTCTGAGCGCAGGAGGCGCGCGAGACTACGAGGTCCAACTGACCGGCGTCTCGCCCTATGCGATCACCGGCCTGATCATCGCGGAACGTGAAGCGCCGCCCGAGCCCGAGCTGAAGCTCACCCTCTATCAGTCGTTGATCCGGGCGAACCGCTTTGACCTCGTACTGGAGAAAGGGACAGAGATCGGCGTCTCGCGCTTCGTCCCTACGGTCGCCGGCCGCTCTCAGGTCACTGGCAACGGCGAGCCTTCCGGCGCGCGTGGCGAGCGCTGGGAGCGCATCGTGATCGAGGCGGCGGAGCAGTGCGGCCGCGGCCGGCTTCCCGTTGTCGACCAACCGCTGCCGTTCGAGAGCGCGGTCCGCCGGGCGGGAGGGCTCAAGCTTCTCCCGTTCGAGGGCGAACGCCGGCGGGGCATGAGCGCCTATCTGCGGGAACTGAGCCGCCGGCCCGACTCCGTCAGCCTCTTCATCGGCCCGGAAGGCGGCTTCGACGACGCCGAGGTGGAACTGGCGCGTGAGGCCGGCGCGGAGATCGTCTCGCTCGGGCCGCGCATCCTGCGCTCAGAGACGGCGGGGATCGTCGCCGCCGCGCTCGTGCTGAATGCGCTTGGGGAGATGGGCTAGGGAACTGGCAGCGCGCTCATCCTTCGGCTACGTCCTGTCTCCGGCAGGACTGCGCTCAGGATTCGCTGGCGTCAGCTGGTCCTTCGACAGGCTCAGGACGAACGGGCCGAGAGGGCGGCTGTCCAGCGGCTGGTTCTCCGGTCGAGGTCACGGCTCCACGGGAGCTAGCGTCCAAAGGGTCGGATCGGTCCTGACGCCGCCGATGTTCGCCTCCCAGTGCAGGTGGGGGCCGCTCACGAACCCTGTTTCGCCCATGAAGCCGACGAGGTCGCCGATTGTAATCGCTTGTCCCTCGCTGACCGCGATGCGATCGAGGTGGTTGTAGCTGGTGAACACGCCGGCGCCATGGTCGATGACGACGACGTTGCCGTACAGGTACATCGGCCTGGCCAGCGCCACCACGCCACTCGCCGCCGCCGCGATCGCCGTCCCTTTTTCATTCGCGATGTCCGTGCCCGTATGGGGGAAATACGCTCCGCCGTTGATTGAGCGCATGAGCCCGAATTCGTTCGTGACAACGCCAGGCGCGGGCAGGATCCAGGCGCCGGACCAGCGCCGTTCCGGTGTGAACCCGGCATAGACCTGCGCCAGCGTCGCCCGTTCAGCGTTGATCGCGGCCTGGTCCGAGAGCAGGTCTATGCTTGACGGCGGCAGCTCGATTGACACGAAGTCGAAGCCGCCGTCGCCGACGCTGAGCACGCCGGACGCGAGCGGCGTCCCAGCCGCGCCGACTTCGATGGGATAGTCTCCGATCGCGAAGCCAGTCGAGAGCCCGATGACCGCGAACCAGCGGTCGCCCGAGGGCAGCATCGTGTGGGAGCCCCCATTGAACTGAACGCTTGCCTCGCCTAGCCCCGCCGGCGGGTTCACCAGTCGCACAAGAAGAAAGCCACCCTGACGGGCATGGCTGGCGGAGACGTCGATGGTCGGTACGGGGATCGGGGAGGGCTCGGGCGTCGGCTCCGGCGTGGGAGCAGGCGTGGGCGTGGGGCTGGCGGGCAGCGTGGGGCGTGCCGTGCGAGTGGCCGTGGGCGCAGCGCTTGGCGAGGGCTCGACCGCTTCGCTGCCGCCGCAAGCAACGGCGAGCGCGAGCAAGCAGCCGATCAGAAATACGGGACGCACCAATCTATGTTATCGTGACCCAAAGGCACACGGCGAACCATCCTTCTTCCTGCTTCCTTCTTCCTCCTTCCTCCGGTCCGCCTTGCTATAATCGCGGCGAAGTCCGAGTCGGTTCGCCACCCAAGGAGCAACGCCATGCCCGACGAACTCACCTTTCACCTCTGCGAGACCGAGCGCGGTTGGGTCGGGCTCGTGTTGTCGCCACACGGTTTGCGCGCCACCACACTGCCGCGACGGTCGCGCGACGAGGCGCTTCGTGAAGTGATGGAGGCCGGCGCAACCGGGCCCAGCACCGAGGCCGACCTCGCGGACTTGCCCGAGCGTATCTGCGCTCTCGCCTCAGGCCGGTACGAGAACCTGGCGATACACGTCGACTGGAACGGCATCTCAGGCTTCCGGCGGTCCGTACTCGAAGAGACGATGCACATTCCGGCCGGCAAGACGCAGAGCTACGGCTGGGTCGCCGCGAAAGTCGGCCACCCGCGCGCCGGGCGCGCCGTCGGACGCGTGATGGCGACGAATCCGCTGCCGCTCGTCGTCCCCTGCCATCGCGTCGTCGGCAGCAACGGCTCGCTCACGGGGTACGGCGGTGGCCTACCGATGAAGGAGGCGCTGTTGCGGGCCGAGGGAGCTACACTGCGTGACGCGTCTCACGGGGCTGCCACCGCATCGTGGCCTTGATAGCGGAGCAAGGACTTCGACTTAGAGGCGGAAGATTCCTCGCGAGTTGTTGACGCGAGTGATTCGGCACCGCACGGCGACGCGGTCGCGGGCGGTCTCACGTCGACGACCGGCTCGGAATGACATGACATGACCCAGCAGCCGTCGTAGCTGGCCGCGAGCCTCTAGTCGGCTGGGGGTATTCCGCCTACGCGTCGCCGGACCCGATCGCCCGTTCCGCGACGCCCGCGCGCCTTCCGCTCCGGACCCAGGCGAACGACCCCCCCGCGAGGAGCGCTGCGCCGAGGAGGGCCGTCGCCCAGCTGAACGCGGCGTCACCTCCTGACGGCGTACCCCCGCCTGCCGGAAGGTCGCTCGCGCCGAGCGCGGTGGGAGTCTGCTGGACCGACGTGTCCGCGGAGGCAACCGTCGGCGACTGCGATGCGGCGGTCGGCGTGGGCGAAGGTGTGGGAGGCTGCGTTGGCGTTGGCGTCGGCGGGGCAGTTGGCGTGGCTGTTGCAGCGACAGTCGGCGTCGCCGTTGGACCGGGAGTTTGGACCGTCGAGGTAGATGTCGG
>CAYZLC010000199.1:0-3619 GCA_964479365.1 uncultured Dehalococcoidia bacterium | reverse complement strand
GCGGATCACCGCCAGGTAGGCCTCGATGGCGTTCGTCGGTGGTCGCGCCCGCCATCGCGGGAACCAGCGCCGCCTGGGTCCGCCGGCATCGTCGGTCGAGCCGACGTCGATCGTGCGCTCCTCGGCCACGTCGTCGCTGCCGCGAGTCTGCGACTGGCGCATCCAGAGAGCCGACAGGATCGCGATCGCGGCGGCCATGACGATGAGGAAGACCGCCCATGCGGCCACGGCCATCCAGGCCCGGTCGGGAGGCGTCTGCTCGCCCACGATCGCGCCCGGCGGCGCGGCTGGGATCGGCGACGGGCTGACGCCGAGCCGCATCAGGATCACGACGGCGATTGCGGCCAGGAACAGGATGGCGAGGGTGCGCGAGGCGGTTCGACCGGAACCGGCGGCGACCCCGGTGACGACGAGCGGCACAGGCAGCAGGGCCACGAAGAGGAGCACGGCCGGACCCAGGGCCAGCGACGCTGGGATCGCTACGACGAGGATCCCCGCGACGAGGACGAGGAGCATCCCGATCCAGGCGGGGTTGCGCCGCCAGTCGAAGCCCGTCGACCCGCCGAGCTGCCTGATCCGGGCGAGGGCGAGGGCGAGCGTCCCGGCGGCCACGAACACGACGGTCGCCGTAAGGGCGGCATCGCGGAACTCGGTTCGTCCCGGCTCTGCGATCGCGCCGCCGAGCAGAAACGCCACGGCGATCCCCGGAATCCCGAACGCCATCAGCGTTGCGACCGACGTCTCCGAGGACGACGGCTGCGAATGGGCCGTTCCCCGGAAGAATGCGAGCCCGGCCAGCCAGCCGCCGGGATGGACGACGAGGGCGCTGGACGAGTCTGCCGTCCGGAGCGCCTCCCGGGTCTCCGGCGATGTCAGCCAGCCGAGGCCGGCCGCGAGGCCAACAAGGAAGATCGCGACCACCGACCAGCGCCCGCCGAGGCGCGTCGGCGCCCACCGACCGACCACCAGCCCGGCGCCGACGAAGAGCGCCAGCGACGGCACGCCCAGGAAGAGCGGCGCCTGGCTCGCGCCCTGGAAGAGGTCGTATACGACAGCGACCCAGGCCGCTTCGGCCAGGACGATGAGGGTGTCTGGAAGCAGGCCCAGGAAGCGCCACCCGGCTCCGGCCGGCATGCCTCTCATCCGATGACCAGCCGCTCGCTCGTCCGCCACGGCCCGTCGAGATGTGCCGGTGCCGACTCGATCCCGCCTCCGCGGGCGCGAGCCGCCAGGGCGGCCGCGTCCGGTCCGAACGAGATGTGGCGGACGGGGAAGCCCGATCTCGCGACGCGAGCCAGGGCCGGCAGGTATGGCGCCGGATCGCGAGCGCTCAGCACGAGGACTGATGCCCCTGGGCGGAGACTGCGGAGCAGCGAGGTCAGGAGACGCTCGAAAGGCGCCGACGGGAACGAGCTCAATCGGGCCAGCAGGTCGAGGCAGCGCTCCAGCTGGCCGTTCGATTCGGCTGGGGCGAGCAGGGCGAACGGGCGGACCGCCCCGCTGTAGGCGGCGGCCGCGAGCCCGACCGAGGCTCCCTCCGCGCGGAACTGCCTCGCGAGCGACGCGGCCGCGACACAGAGCCCCTCCACCAGATCGTCGTCGTAGGCTGTGTTCCAGGAGGCATCGGAGACCGTCTGGATGTCGAGCGCGACGACGATCTCGCGCTCCCGCGACGGGTCGAGCCGCTTCGTCACGGGCACTCCGAGGCGGGACGTTGCCTTCCAGTGGACGCGCCGGAGAGGGTCGCCCGGCTGGTAGGGACGGACGCCGGCATACCGGGTCGGGTCCTCGAGCAGACCCCGCCGGGCATGGAGCTCTCCGCCCCAGCGCAGGTCCCGGTCGGCCGCCCGGACGGCAACGGTCCGGGGTCTCACGACCCACCGGTCGACCGTCACGGTGTCGGCCTCGGCTGCCGACCGGGCGAAGAGATCGCCGACCTCCAGGTGGGCCGGCCCGAGCTCGTAGACCCCACGGCGCTCCGCGACGAGGTGGAAGTGCCTGACGACGCGCTCGAACGGGGCGAGCGTCCAGGCGTTGCGCAGGATCGTCTGTCCGGACGAGCTCTCGACGAGTGGCCGCTCACGAACGACGACACCGCCACTCGCGACGTCGTCCGCCTTCAGCCAGGCGAGCGGCAGGCGCTTCCGGTTCCAGACCGAGATGTCGAGGGGCAGCTCGTCACCGACGACGCAGTGGCGTCGCGGGAGGTGCCGTCGGTATTCGACGCCACCGAGGCCGCGCCGCGCCCAGAGGAGCCGGACGCTCTCGACCAGGACGAGGACGAGCCCGAGCAGGAGGATCGTCGGGCTCTGCGCGAGGCTGCCGCCGACGACGAGCGCGACGCCGATCGCGATCCGCCCCACGACGCCGTCCTGGTCTCAGGCGTCCGACGTGGGCAGCGTCGGGGGTGCGGGGACCGCCGCGAGCACGGTGGCGAGGACTTCGCGCCCCGTGACGCCGCGGAGCCCGCGATCGAGATCGATGATGAGCCGGTGGCCAAGGACGGGCTCGACGACCGCCTTCACGTCGTCCGGGCGGACGAAGGTCCGGCCGTCGAGGAACGCCCAGGCCTGGCTCGCCCGGTAGAGGGCGACGCTCGCGCGGGGACTGGCACCGAGCTCGATGTCCGCGTGGTCGCGCGTCGCCCGGACGATGTCGGTGAGGTACGTCTCGACCTCCTCGCTCACGTGGACCTGGCGGACTCGCTCGCGCAGGCCGATGACCGCTTGGCCGTCGAGGGCGCGGTTGACGTTGGCGAGCGGTTCCGCGTCCGCCTGGTAGCGCCGCGCGATCCGTCGCTCGGCGCCGGCGTCCGGGTAGCCGATCCGGAGCCGGACGAGGAAGCGGTCGAGCTGGGCCTCCGGGAGGGCGAACGTTCCCTCGTACTCGATCGGGTTCTGCGTGGCCAGCAGCAGGAACGGGTCCGGCAGCGGTCGCGTCGTTCCCTCCACCGAGACCTGCCGCTCCTGCATCGCCTCGAGGAGCGACGACTGGGTGCGGGGCGTGGCGCGGTTGATCTCGTCGACGAGCAGGACGTTCGTGAAGACGGGTCCCGGGACGAATCGGAGCGCGCCGCCCTCGATGATGCTCGAGCCGGTGACGTCGACGGGCAGGAGGTCCGGCGTGCCCTGGACACGGGACGTCTCGAGGCCGAGCGCCTGCGCGAAGGCCCGCGCGAGCAGCGTCTTGCCGATCCCCGCCACATCCTCGATCAGGGCATGGCCCTCGGCGAGGAGCGCCACCGCCATGAGCCGGAGGGCGTCCTCGGCTCCCACGACGGCCTTCGCCACCGAGTCGCGGAGCGCGGTCCAGGCGACCCGACCGTCGCTGCCCCGCTCTCGCTCTGGCGCCGCGATTGGCGATCCCTCGGGCCGCGCGTCGTCGTCTGGCATGCTCGGCCGATCGTACTCGCCGCCGGTGGATCGGCATAGCGTCTCCTCGCGATCTCCGGCTCAGCCCCCGCGCCGTCCACCGCGCCGTCCACCGCGCCGTCCACCGCGCCGTCCTCATGCGCCGTCCTCCGGGGCACGCTGTCTGCTCGGATAGTCGCCACACGCATATCCCACGGCGATCGGGCGTTGAAGCGGATGCCGGCGGGGTTCCTCCAGGCTCGAGCCAA
>CAYZLC010000198.1:0-3652 GCA_964479365.1 uncultured Dehalococcoidia bacterium | reverse complement strand
CGCCTCTAACCTTCATCCTGGACGACTTTCATTTCCTTGATGACGCCTCGCCGGAGTTGATGGAGGTGATCCAGGGCATGCTATACCGGCTGCCGCCGGATTGCCACATCATCCTGTCCGGCCGGACCCAGGCGCAATTGGGGATCCTCCCGCTGATGTCCGTGCGGCAGGAAGTGGACACGATCACCAGCTCCGATTTTTCGTTTACGTGCGAAGAGGTTATGCAGCTGTTTCGCGATGTGCTCGACAAAGAGATATCGCTCGACGACGCTCAGCACCTCGCGGACATCACGGAAGGTTGGGCGGCCGCTCTGGTCCTGCTGACGGACCGGGTGCAGATGAGCAAGACATCCATCTCGCTCGAGCAGCTTCGGGGGTCGGATACGCTATTTCAGTACATCAAGCTCGAACAGTTCGATCCTCTCGCGGACGATGTGAAGGAGTTTCTGACTGGTAGCGCCGTTCCTCGTTCGTTAAACGAGCAGGTGGTCAACGAACTGCTGGGAATAACGGACACGGAGCAGCGGCTGAACTACCTGCGAAGGTTGAATCTATTCCTCTTGAACGACGCGAAGAACGGAGGCGCGCGCCCGCGCTATCATCGGCTCTTCCGGGCCTTCCTGGTCAGCAACTTGCGGAGCCGTGATCCGGATCGCTTCAAGGAGCTCAACCTGGCGGCCGCGGCGCTCATGGAGAAGTCGCAGGAATGGGAAGAGGCCGTCTATCACTACATACAAGCTGGTGGGTGGGAGCACATTGTGCAGATCACCGACCGCGTGGGCTGGCGAATGTTCGAAGAAGGCCGTTGGGACACGCTTGCCGACTGGCTGGAAGCCGTACCGGTCGAAGAGTTGTCGGCACAACCAAGGCTCGTGCTCTGGAAAGCCCGCGTCCTTCACTACCTGAACCAGATTGACCGCGCCCTGGCGTTGCTGCAGCAGGCGATCGCCTCGCTCGAGGTGAAGGGCGAGTGGATCACGCTCGCAGAGGCGCTTGTAACGCAGGGCATGTGCCTGCGAGTCAAGGGATCGCTTCAGGAGTCCAAGGACGTGCTGACCAGGGCGCGAAGCGTGCTGATCGAGAATAATGGACCAACTTCCGCGCTCACGGAAGTCAGACTCGAACTGGGTCGCACCTACAGCCTGTCCGGCGAGTTTGAGCTCGCGCTTGGGGAGATGCGCAACGTACTCGATATCTATGAGGCGAAAGGCGACGTCTTCAATGTCGGCTACGTGAGTGATCAGCTCGCTGTTATCGTTGCCCATCTTGGGCGTATCGCAGACGCAACCGTCCACTTCGAACGCGCTCGGCAGTGCTGGACGAGGCTTGGTGCAGACGAACGCCTTCTCATGACCGTAAACAACCTGGGCGTCCTGTACTACTGGATCGGCGACTTCGTGCAGGCGGACGACATATTGAAGCAGGGCTTGGCCAAGGCCCACCTCACTCCGAACTCACGCGCAGGGGTGTATCTTCGCGTCTCACTCGCCGATCTTAGACGGGACAGTGCCGAGTATGCGGCAGCGCTCGAGATGTATCGCGAAGCGATGGACATGGCACGAATGGCAGACGAAGCAGTGATCCGTGTCTTCATCGCCGATTCTATCGCCAACACGTATCGGCTGATGGGCGACTTGACGAGCTGCGAGACCTGGGCGCAGCGCGCGACGGCGGAAGCGGAGGAGCGCGGCGGGAAGCTGGAGATGGGTATCTGCGCCACTACGCTGGGTCTAATCGACCGTGACACCGGAGGACTGAAAGAGGCCACTGCCTCCCTTGAGC
The DNA here is from genome assembly GCA_964479365.1 of uncultured Dehalococcoidia bacterium. GTDB lineage: Bacteria > Chloroflexota > Dehalococcoidia > SM23-28-2 > RBG-16-64-32 > CF-163. The sequence continues at coordinate 1,870 of CAYZLC010000198.1, read as the reverse complement.
GCGCTGTCAACCTTCTCCGAGAGAGCGACGCCAAGCGTGAACTCGTGACGGCATTGTTTCATCTGTCGGGAGTCCACTTCTCGCTCAAACATAAGAAGATCGCACTTGAGTTGCTGGGTGAGGTCGCCGCCCTCGTCTCAGATCTTGGATACGATCACTTCATCCAGATTGAGGCGACCAGAAACCCGCTGCTCGTCCAGTACGCCGCCGCTAACAAACTCGCAGGCGGATACTTCGGGCGTCTTCTGAAGACCATGAAGGGCGCGCGCCCGGCGGCGGCGCCCGTACAGATTGAGGCTACCTCCACGGAGGCTGGGACAGACGCAGGCATCCAGTCCTTCGGGTTCGGCCACCTGCGCGTCGAGATCGCCGGCCGGGAGATAACCGACCTGGAGTGGAGAAGCGAGAAGAGCAAGGAGATGTTCTTCTTTTTCCTCTGCAACCGCCGGCCCCTGCGCAAAGAGGAGATCGTGGCGGCGCTGTGGCCCGACTTGCCGGATGAGAAGACCACCAGCGCCTTCCACTCCAATATGTACAGGCTGCGCCAGGCCCTGTACACGGAATGCATTGCGAAGGATTCCGGACGCTACATCTTGGACCCGCGCGGGCAGTTTGCCTTCGATGTCGAGCGGTTCCAGCAGCTTCTGGCGGAGGCCGAAGGTCTGCCCAAGGGTGGCGCGGAGGCAATTTCTCTCATGGAGAAGGCGCTGGCACTGTACAATGGCCCATTCGCGATGGATTTCTACTCCGAGTGGGCGGAGACGCTGCGTTGGCAGTTGGGCGAACAGCACATGAGCCTGTTGACCACGCTGGCCACCTTGTATAGCGATGCGAAAGAGTACAAGCGTAGCGCCGATCTGTGCCAGCGGATTCTTGAGCTCGACGAATACAATGAAGCGGCGTGGTACCGGCTCATGAGCAACTACATTCTGTCCGGCCAGCTGGAAGCGGCGAAGTTCTGCTACAAGCGATATGTCCAGGTGCTCACCTCGGATGACGTGGCTGAGGACGTCCCGGACTTCGATGAGCTCCACCGCGAGATAGTGAGCGGCAGCAAAGCCTGACGGCGGGAACTTTGTGGCTCGATGCAGCGGCCCGTCCGGGCCGCTTTTTTGTTTGTGCGCGCCGTGCAGTGTTTCTGGCGAGATTTCGGCGAGAGGCGTTTGAGAGACTACCTGTGGAAGAACGAAAGCACCCGGAGGAGACTAAAGATGGACCTGAACACGAAGACGGCGAAGCTCAACTGGATCGTGACGCTGTTGGCGCTTACCCTGGCCACGGTCGCGGCCCAAAGCCCGTTCTTCTAAGGTCCCGCCAGGATCGCAAAATAGAGACCCGGGGTCTCGCCGAAGCTCACTGCCAGGTTTCCGGCGAGAATTCGGCGAGAGCGGTCTGAGAGACTGGCATCAGAAGAAAGAACGCACCCGAAGGAGACTAGAGATGGACCTGAACACGAAGACGGCGAAGCTCAACTGGATCGTGACGCTATTGGCGCTTACCCTGGCCACGGTCGCGGCCCAAAGCCCGTTCTTCTAAGGCCCCGCCAGGATCGCAAAATAGAGACCCGGGGTCTCGCCGAAGCTCACTGCCAGGTTTCCGGCGAGATTTCGGCGAGAGCGGTCTGAGAGACTGGCATCAGAAGAAAGAACGCACCCGGAGGAGACTAGAGATGGACCTGAACACGAAGACGGCGAAGCTCAACTGGATCGTCACTCTACTCGCACTGACTCTGGCGACGGTCGCTGCTCAGAGTCCGTTCTTCTAGTCCCGCCCCTGCCCTAGCGAAACCGGACAACTCCTCATCGGAGTTCGGCTCAGGCGAACTCCGGCGAGACTTTGGCGAGAGCTGTCTGAGACACTGGCGCCAGAA
>CAYZLC010000197.1:0-3654 GCA_964479365.1 uncultured Dehalococcoidia bacterium | reverse complement strand
GCGGGGCCTCTACTTCAAGCCGTTCGCGAGGCGTCCGCCCTAGTTCAACACCTCCACCGACCCCGCGAAGTAGGTTGACCCATCGAAGCTACTCACATGCACTCGAACGGTCTTGCCAACGATTGAGTCGCCCATCGCCTTGATGTCCTCGCGGTTCGAGGCGAACTCGTAGCAGACAATCTTGTACTCGCCGCCCACCTGGACCTTCAACGTCCACTCGGCGGTGAGGTTCTTGATCACCACGCCCTCGAAGACGGAGGGTTGGTCACCGTGAATGCTGATCTCCTTGGCCAGATAGCTGCCGTCGCCCATGTAGTAGGCGAGCACACTGACCTCGTCGCCGGCGACTGGGCAACCCTGGGGGAACGACGTGTGCTCGTTGGCCGTGACCGTCTTATCGGTGCCGCTTGCGGACATCGTGAACGATGAGCAGCCGTTGGCGGCTGTCACGACACCTGCGAAGTCGACCATCTTGTTGGTCACCTTCTTCGCGGTGAACGTGCCATCGCTGTTCTTGTAGGCCAGCACCCAGACCTTGACGCCGACGAACGGGAACCCGTTCGGATAGGCCGTCTCGCCGTTCGTCCAGACGGTAACTGGCGCAACGTTCTCCTTGTTGATCGTCAGGTGACCTTCGGCGATCCCGGTGATCGTGCCCCAGAACTCTACGACGTCCTTGGGCGCCTCGGTCGGCTTAGGCGTCGGCTCCGGCGCGTGCGTCGGCTCCGGCTTGTACGTGGGCTCCGGCTCCGGCGCCTTCGTCGGTTCCGGCGTTGGCTCCGCGGTCGGCGCCGGCGTTGGCTCGGGCGTCGGGGCCGCTGTCGGCGTCGAGATTGTGCCGATCATGCGCACGACGTGCGTGTCGAAGAAGCGGCCGGTTGGGGGCGGCGTCGCCTCTACGGAAACGCGGCTGTTGCGCGGTATGCCAGACCAGGTGATAGCCGCGCCAGAGGCGTCCTCAAACCTTGTGCTGTTGTTGAAGCGCAGGTACACGTACGACTGGTCGTCCTCTCGCTGAACGAAGAAGAGCGTCGAAGTCGTCGAAACCACGCGCGCATTGAACGTGACACCGTTGCTGCCACCCCCGAGCATGCCTGATCCGGCCGCCGCCACGAGCCCGAGGGACATGACGAACACCGCCGCCACGGCCATCATCGCGTGACTGAACCTGAACATTCCCCGCATTACTGCCTCCTTTCCACTACCTTCCGCCACCCGCTCTAGCAGTCTGTTGCGGGCATTTGCCATACTCGCCGCACCAGGCTGCGGCAGTTCCAACTTGCGCATCGTAAACGCCGACCGGAGGAACGGCGCCAGCTGAGCCGCGTGGTCCGGGTGCGCCGCCAGGCAGGCGTCCACTGAATCGCCCTGCCGGACGCGTTCCAGACACTCGTCCAGCGCTCTTCGGAAATCGTTCTCTCTCATCGTTCCACCACCCCTCAGGCTGTTGCCCACTCCGCGCCCAGCACTCTGCGGACGCTCTTGAGCGCCCGGAACTCGAGCGCCTTTATGGCATTTTCCTTCTTGCCCATCAGTTCCGCCGTCTCGGCAAGGCTCGAACCTTCAATAAAGCGGCTGACGAGCACCTGCTGCTGCTCCAGCGTCAGCTTCCGGAAAGCCGCCGAAACGGACTGCCAGAGAGCGACGCTCTCCGCCTCATCGGCCGTGTGCGGCGCGCGGGCGCCTTCGTCTTCGAGCCTCTGGGTCTTCGCGCGACTACGCTGGCGGAGGAAGTCCGCGACCAGGTTGTGCGCGATCCGAAAGAGCCAGGAGATCAAAGGCACGCCGCGGTAGCTGTAGCGCCGGATACCCTTCCAGGCTTCGACGAAGACGTCCGCCGTCACATCCTCCGCCGCCATCGCGTCGCCGATCCGGCAGAAGACGAAGACGTAGACGCGCTGATAGTGGCGCTGAAAGATCTCGTCCCAGGCCGCCCGATCAGACTCCTGAGCCCGCGCTATCAGATGCGCTTCTTCGTCGTGTTCGCCGGAGATGCCCAGCGCCTGTCTTACCACCATCAACCTGCCTCTACTGTGACGCATATCCCGCTGGTTAGAGGAAAAGTTACGGGTACCCGTTACGTGTTCCCCAAACGTTCACCGACTGGGAAGAAGGAGGAGGGAGGAAGGAGTGGCTGCGACCTAAGAGGCGTGAGGTGAGGCGTATGAGATTAGAGGTCTTTCGCGATTACTCCTGGCACCCCCGGCAGAAGTTCGTCACGTGCTGCCTAACCGTGTCATTCCGAGCGGTCACCACTCTCGCAAACGACGCAAGGTCCTTCGCGAAGGAATCTGGCGGGGCGTGGGGTGTGAACGGCCTCCGAACGCCGTCGCGGAAGACACTGCTAACTCCCGATTCCCCCTAATCCTGACAGCCGCGGCAGAAGTTGGTGATGCGCTGCCCGGAGGTTATCTCCGATATGCGGTGCCCGCAGCGGGGGCACTCCTGGTCTCCCTTGCGGTGGACGCGCAGGTGGTCGCGGTAGTGGTGGGCGGGGAGGCCCTTTTCTTCCATCAGGCCGGCGACGATGGGCGTGGACCACTCCATGACTTTGCGGATGCAGCGGAATAGCTCGGCGAGCTGCTCGTCCGGGATCTCGGTGCGTTTGCGGTAAGGGTGGATGCGTGCTTCCCAGAGCACCTCATCCGAGTAAGCGTTGCCGATGCCGGCGATGCAGCGCTCCGTGGTCAGTACCGTCTTGATTTGGGCGCGCATCGTTTTCACGCGCTCGACGAATAGCTCTTCCGTCAGCGCCGGGTCCATCACATCTGGGCCCATCTCGGTCCAGCGTGGCACCTTCTCCGCGAACTCTTCCTCGCGCACGAGGTAGGCGCGGCCCATGCGGCGGTCGTCGAAGTAGCGGAAGTCCATGCCGTTGCTCAGGTGCAGGATGAACGCTGTCTTCGCGCGCCGCCGTTGCTTCGGCTCAACGTACTCGAAGCGCCCCGTAAGCATAGCGTGAACGACGAGGTTCTCACCGCTCTCGAACGGAAACAGCAGGTACTTCGCGCGCCGGTACGCCGGCTTCCAGACCTGCCCCTTCATCCGCTGCTCGAACTCCTCCCGCCCTGCCCGCACCATCCATGGGATCGGCGACTCTACAGACTCTACACTGAGCCCTGGCAACCGCTTATTGAAGTAGGCGCGGTAGCCCTCGAGGTCCGGAATTTCAGGCACGGGCTCTATACTACACAGGGAATTGGGAGAGAGGCAAAGGGATTGGCGAAGCGGGCTATTCGTTCGTAGAGAGGGAGTTCGTTTTTGCGTTTTTGTGATTTAGATTCAGAACAATGCGGGAATTGTAATGCTGGACAACTATAACGGCTATTGAGCGGCGGGGTGCACCGCCCACACCCGCACCGGCTCGCCCACACCCTTCAGGGCCTGCTCTCCCCGGTCCTCGAACACGACCCCCGCGCTCGTCCGCGCCAGCGAACGCACCGTCTCCGAGACCAGCACCTCGCCTGGCGCCGAAACCCCGGCGATCCGCGAGGCGATGTTGACGGCGCCGCCGTAGACGTTGTTCTCCTCGCGGATGACATCGCCGGCGTGGAGGCCGAGGTGTAGGGGCAGGCCGGCGTCGCCGCCGGCGCGGCCGCAGGCGAGGGCGGCTTCGATCGCCTGGCGGGCGGAGGTGAAGACGGCGAGGACGCC
>CAYZLC010000196.1:0-3677 GCA_964479365.1 uncultured Dehalococcoidia bacterium | reverse complement strand
AGCTGCTCGAAGCTGCGCCGGTGCTGCGCCGCCGTCGAGATGTTGGACCGCTCGAAGTCCAGCGTCGTCATCCCCACGTACCAGCCGCGGTTCTCCTCGCCCACCAGGTACTTCGCCGGCACCCGCACGCTATCGAACACGATCTCGTTGAACACGTGCTCGTCGGCCATGTTCACCAGCGGGTTCACGCTGATGCCGGGCAGCTCCATCGGCGCCACGAAGTAGCTGATCCCCTTGTGCTTGGGCGCCTCCAGGTCCGTGCGCGCCAGGAAGAAGCACCAGTTCGCCTTGTGCGCGTTCGAGGACCAGATCTTCGTGCCGTTGATGATGTAGTCGTCGCCGTCCTTGACCGCGCGCGTCTGGAGGGAGGCGAGGTCCGACCCCGCGTTAGGCTCCGAGTAGCCCTGGCACCAGACGATGTCGCCGGAGGTGATTCCGGGGAGGAACTGCTTCTTCTGTTCGTCGTTGCCGTAGACGATGATCGTCGGGCCCGCGTATGTCACACCGATGAGGCTCGTGTTGGGCGCGCGGTGATAGGCGATCTCCTCCGAGAGGACGACCTGCTTCATGTAGGGCATCCCCTGGCCGCCGTATTCCTGTGGCCACGCCGGGGCGACCCAACCCTTACCCGCGAGCTTCTTTGTGAAGTCGCGGGCGAAGTCCCACTTGTCTTCGGTGAGCTCGAAAGGGTCGAAGTCCCAGTCCTCCGGCAGCTCCGAGCGGAGGAAGGTGCGGACCTCTGCGCGGAAGGATTCTTCTTCGTCGGTGAAGCGATAGTCCATGGCGTTCTCCTTTTCGGCCACAGATTAACACAGATGGGGGCACTGAAATTAGCCGCAGATTAGCGCGGATTTCAACGCAGATTAGCGCAGATGATTTTTGAATTGGATTGGCTGAAAGAAGGGACGGCGCATTTACACCGATGTTTGCCCATGGACGCGGATTCCGTGCGGATGATCCCAAAAACCAAAGAGAGAATCTGCGTTCATCTGCGAGACATCCGCAAAATCTGCGGTTAACTGGAGCGTGTGACGGATAACACCTCGGCTCGCTGCTCGCCCTTGAGGTCGCGGATGGCGTAGAGGGTGATGGTGGCGGGGACGTGGCGGCGGCGGAGGTCCTTCACGTAGGCGAGGACGCGCTCGGGGTCGCCGCGCAGCACGTCTTTGAGGGCCCAGCCGACTCCTTTCTGGACGAGGTCCTCGGGATCGCGGACGAGGTTCTCGCAGAGGCGGAGCGCTTCCTCGGTGAACTTGCCTGACTCCCCGATCTTGCGTACGAAGGCGACGACGCTGGCGCGGCGCTTCCAGCGGTTGGGCGAGCGGTTCCAGCGTTCGAGGAGCGCAAGGGTCGCTTCGCGGTGCGCGAGGAGGAGCGGCTGGAGGACGGTGATGCAGACGTCGTCGACGTGGGACCAGCCGGTGAAATCGTCTGCCATGCGGTCGAGAGGGCCGAAGTGCTGCGGGCCAAGCTCGTGCACGCTGAAGGCGAGGACGTAGATGGCGCTGTGGCCGAGCCAGCCTTCGCCTTCGCGGAACAGCGCCTCGGCCAGATCGAGGCGCTCGTCGAACGAGAGGGTCGCAATGCGAGGGCGGAACCCGCGCATGATCGCGCGCCAGACGTCCGTCTTCAGGCCGTAAGCGATGAACTCGCCGGCTTTGTTGAACTTGCGTTCAGGCTTGGGCGGGCCCGTCGCGGCGGCGGCGATGGCGGCGCGAATGTCAGCGGCGAGAGCATTGGTTGTGCCCACGGTTAGCCGTTCAGAACGATAGGCTCAAGATATCCCGCCTCCAGCAAAGTCGCACTGGGAATCTCGTTAGCCAACTGGGCCCGCACCGGCTCCATATCGAAGTCTCCGCGGGTCACCGGCGGCATCCAGTTATCGTGATGCCCCAGGACCACCTTGCGTGCGCCTAACGCCTTCGCTTCCATGGCGAGGAACTGGCCATCGACCCCTGGATTGGTTCCCCGTCGACGTTCGCCCGGCCCGAAGCCGCGAGGATCGCCCAATCCGCGCGCAATCCGGAAAGGACGCCGGTCCAGCATCCGGACGTGTCCTGGTAGAAGAGGGACTCTTCCGGCGTCTCGATGAGGTAGACGAGCGGGCCGCCGTCGCTCAAGCTGCCGGCTGACGACTGGACATGCTCCAGGATCACGCGGCCGTCCTCGGTCCCGCTCAGCGCCAGGTCTGTGATCCGCTGCACCAGTCCGCCGGGCACGGCTGCGCGTTCATCCTGCGTAAGGCCGGTATGGCCGTGGTCCTCATCGCCGCAGCCCGAATCCGTCATGATCCAGGTGCACGCGTGCAGGCTGGGGAAGACGCGAACGGTCACGCCATCGGCAAGGCGATGGCGCTCGCCGCCCTGGGAAAGGAGCAGTTGCTCCGGCGGGACTCCGCGCTCGCGCATGACGCGGCAGCTCTCGTTCGAGCCGATGATCCTGGCACCCGTGTTCTGCGCGATCACCTCCGCGCCCGCGAGGTGGTCGAAGTGGCTGTGGCCGACGAGGATGTAGTCCGCGCGCGTTACGTCTGCGGTCCGCAAGCCGACCGGCGGCGCCGACGGGACGCGGTCCATGTAGGCGTCGAGGAAGATCACGAGGTCACCGATCGTGAGGCGGAAGGTGGCCGTGCCGAGCCATTCGAGTGTGGTGGTCATCACTTGTTCTCCTCAGCCATCTCTCCGCGAAGGAAGGCGACGATTCGTGGGAACGCCCGCGGGTCTTCTCTCAAGAATAGATGACCGCCCTCGAAGAATTCGAGGCACGCGCCTGGGATCTGACGCGCAAGGGCTTTCGAGTTGTCCACCGGCGCAATGCCGTCGTACTTCCCGCCGCAAATGTAGACGGGCATCGACAGGGACTGCAGACGGTCGTGGGTGTCATGCCGCCGGCGCGCCTCGAGTTGCCATCTCCAGCCACTCTCCCGGTCCGGCTCGCCGGCGCCCACCGTCGCGCGGGCCATGGCCTGCTGGATCAGCGCCTCAAATTCGGACGAATGCGTGGACATCCATTCCGTGTGACGTCGTGTGTCGCTGAGGAGAACGACTCGCTTCGCTCGCTCTCTTACATCGAGGCCGGCCAGTTCATGCAGCGGATAAGAAGCCGCTCCAGCGCCTCCACTCGACGTGCACGCAAGCACCAACCGCTGCACGCGGCTTGGAAAGCGAATTGCGAACTCTTGCGCGACCATTCCCCCGAACGAAGCACCGACAATATGGCAGCTCTCCCAAGCCACGGCATCGAGGAGCGCATTCGCGTCCTCGGCATAGTCGGCCATGGTGTACGGCCCGTCGGGCGCGTCCGTGCGCCCCAGCCCTCGTTGGTCATAGGCGAGCACGGTGAAGGCAGCAGTCAGAGGGCTGTCGGAGATGTTCGGCTTCTGACGCAGGTCACCGCCGGTGCCGCCGACGAATAGCAGACCCGGCCCGCTGCCGTGCACCTCGTAATACATGTTCAGGCCGCGAACGGTCGCGAAGGGCACGATCGTCTCCTTACTGGGGCTGCTCGCGGGTCACAGGTCCTGCATCCCCGTCCGCTTCGCGCTCACGAGCGCCGCCATCACCCCGAGCGGCTGCTTCCCCTCGTACATCAACTGGGGGCACTTGCCGATCTCCTCGACCGAGTACGTTTCTCCCAGGCACGGGTCGATCTTCCCATCCAGTACCAGCTGGTTGAAG
>CAYZLC010000195.1:0-3689 GCA_964479365.1 uncultured Dehalococcoidia bacterium | reverse complement strand
TAGGTCGTCGCCGTCCAGCACGTAGTAGACGGGCGAGAGGTGCGGTGGCTTGGCGGAGCGTTCCACGCCGAGGACCGCGAGCCTATGCGATTCCAGGAACTGCTTGCGCTCTTCCGGTGTCATGGTGGCTCCCTTCCGACCTTAACAGCCTCCATTTGGCTGTGGGATGTGTCTGCGCGCAGCAGGCGGTCTCGGATTTGGGGATCGCCGGCGATGTCGATCGCGGTCCATGCCATCGCGAGTGCGCGATCACGGCGCGGTCGGCGTCCGGCGTTGCGGCGTGCGCGGCGAACTCCGGTTGGTGATTGACGGCCGGCCAGGAGCCGATACCGATGGATGGATGGATAGCCGGCATAACCAGCGATATGTTCCCCATGTCCGTAGACCCCGCCGTCCGCTCCAGCTGTGGCAACGCCCGGTCCAGGAAGGTGCGACCAAGGGCCTCCGCATTCCGCTGATAGGCTGCGAGGATGTCCCTGTCATTCCGTATCTCTGCGTAGGGGTACTCGGATGGGACGATCTCGATCTCGCATGCCGTTGCGATGGCCCCGGCCTCAAAGCAGCGGATTACCTTCCGCCGGATCTCTTCTATGTGGGACAGGGTGCGCGCTCTCACGGAATATCGCGCGCTGGTGTGGGCGGGGATGATGTTCGCGGCGTCTCCCCCCTTTGTCACGATGCCGTGAACGCGGTCAGTCGGCCGGATGTGCTGCCGGAGCAGGCCGATCGCCACCTGCGCCACCGTTAGCGCGTCGGCGGCGTTGACTCCGCGCTCCGGGAACGACGACGCATGGGCTTCCTTGCCCGTGTACCGCACCTCTATCCCCTGCGCAGCAATGTAGGGAACGTCCGCCACATCCACCGGGCTCGGGTGCACCATCATCGCCGCGTGGACGCCGTCGAACGCGCCCCGTTCCAGGAGCAGGATCTTGCCGCCCCCGCCTTCCTCCGCCGGCGTTCCCATCACCGTCACAGTGAGCCCCGCCTCGTCCGCAACGCGGGCCAGCGCGATCCCCGCCCCTACCGCCGCGGCTGCGATGATGTTATGCCCGCAGGCATGTCCGATGCCCGGCAAGCAGTCGTACTCAGCGCAGATCGCGACATGCAGCGGACCGTTTCCTGCGCGGGCCAGAAACGCTGTCGGCAGCTCACAAATGCCCGCCTCGACGCGGAGACCGGCGCCCGAGAGCGTCTCCGCCAGCCACGCGCACGCTTTGTGCTCCTCGAACCGCAGCTCAGGGTTGGCGTGGATGCGGTGGCTCAGGTCGATGAGCGCATCGTGCACCTCATCAATTCGCTCGCGCGCCGCTTCCTTCGCGTTCGTCATTCGAGTTGTCCCGAATCGATCTCTTCCGCGACGATGCGGAAGCACTCCGCGGCGACGGCGCCGGCCTGCGCCACGTCTTCGGGCGTATGCGCGGCGGAAAGGAACCAGTTGTGCCGCGGGTGAAAGATGACGCCTCGGCGGGCAGCGAGGCCGGAGAAGCGGCGGCCTTTGCGGAACCTGGGGTCGTTCTCGAAGATCAGGTTCGGCATAACGTCCGGATCCGTGTAGCGGACGGCGACACGCGCCTCTTTCGCGGCCTGAGCGATCCCATTGCGCAGCAGGTGTCCCGCTCCTCGCATCTCCTCGTACGCGTCTTCTGAGTCAAAGGCCGACATGGTCGCCAGAGCTGCGACCATCGTGCTGCGGAGAAGAAGTACGTGGCACTGAAGTAGATGGACCTGGCGGTGTCGCGCAGAGGTTCGCGGCCGAGGAGCACCGAAATCGGTTGGCCGTTGCTGATCGCCTTGCCGAAGCAGACCATGTCCGGATCAAGCCCGAAGCGAACGTGGGACGCCCCGGAAGGTGGAGGCGGAAGCCGCAGCGCACGTCGTCGATGATCAGCAGGGCCTGCTCGCCGACGCGCTCCTTGAGGGCGGACAGGAAGTCCGGGGCGGGCATCTCGATGTCGTGCATGGCATCGTGCTTGATCGGGCAGATCATCACAGCCGCGACATCTCCGCGGTTGCGATCGAAGCAGTCATGGACGCTCTGGATATCGTTCCAGACGAAGGCGTCGAGCTCGCTGCGGTGCGCCGCCGGGATGCCGGTGGCGTCGGGGTTGGACCAGGGGTCGAAGCCGTGGTAGGCGCCGTCCGCGACAAGCAGCTTCATGCGGCCGGTGGACGAGCGGGCGATCCGAGTCGCCAGAGTAGTCACGTCTGACCCGTTCTTGCCGAACATGGCCCATCCGGCGAAGGGGAAGCGCGCGATCAGGGTCTCGGCGAGTTCGACGGTGCGGTCGAACGGTATGGATGCTGCGTTACCGCGTGACTCGGTGTCGATTACGGTCTGCTGGACGGCGGGGTGATTGTAACCCAGCAGGATGGGCCCAAAGCCGCACATAAAGTCGATGTATTCATTGCCGTCCACATCAATGAGGCGGCACCCCTGTGCGCTGCGAATGAAGGCTGGAAACTCGCCGAACGTCGCAAACCGTGGAGAGCGCGTCCCGTAGATGCCCCCGGGGATGACGCGCTCGGCGCGCTCGAACAGCTGATAGGACTTGGTGAGGTCGTGGGTCATGGTCGGGGACAGAGTTTATCGCAGGCGGAGAGGATTCGCCAACTCGAAGGGCGACCGGCCGTATGCTGCCCAAGAAACAGATTCTTTGCATCTCGGGGAAGGAACCCGCACGTCACACGAGGATGGCTGCTATAATCGCGCGCAACATGACTGGACCGAGCCGCGCACGCCGGGCCGTTCCCTACGTCGCAACGGCGCTTTTGGCAGCCCTCGTAGCGTATCGCGTATACAGCCGCGTGGCCGCGGCTCCATCGCCGGCCCCGGCCCCTTCGCCTGCCGTACCGGCGTCTTCGAAGTCCGCTGTCGCCGCCGCTCGATCAGTTCTCATCGTCGCAACGGCGCTTGTTGGCGTTCTCCTGGCGTACGGCGCGTATAGCCAAGGGTTTGCGGCCCCGTCACCGACGCCGCCTCCGCCGCACGCCGTGCGCGCCTCTCCGAGCCCCGCCGTCGCGGCCGCCGCGCAATCGCCGGCGCCAACCGCGGCTCCAACGCCGGTACCCACACCCACCCGGCGTCCTCTGGTCCTCGCGCCGGGCGCGCCGTGGACGGGTCCCGCCAACACGCCCATTCTCATGTACCACCATGTCAACAGCGTCCCTGCCGCGTCCGAGCTCGAAGCCAGGCTCACCGTCACCGACGCAGACTTTGCTCGCCAGCTGGCGTACCTCCGGTGCGCCGGCTACTACTCGATTACCCTTTCCCAGCTGTTTGACGGCATATACGGCGGTGCACCATTGCCTGAGAAGCCAGTCATCCTAACGTTTGACGACGGCTACGCCGACGCCTATACGAACGCATTCCCACAACTGAATTGGACTGGCTTTGCCGGTTCGTTCGCAATCGTGACGGGGTTTGCAGGACAGCCCGGCTATCTTAACTGGGAGCAGGTGCAGGAGATGGCGGCTGCGGGCATGGAGATGGTCGCGCATTCGGTCAGCCACCCCGATCTCGGCAAGGAATCGGATGAAATCGTCCGCGACCAGATTGGCCGCTCCAGGCGGGACCTCGAGGAGAAGCTGGGACAGCCGGTCTCGTTCTTCGTCTACCCGGCGGGGGAGCCTTTTCGCTCCGGCAGTCAGGAGCGACAGGCTCAGGTGGTAACGATGGCGCAGGAGGCTGG
>CAYZLC010000194.1:0-3711 GCA_964479365.1 uncultured Dehalococcoidia bacterium | reverse complement strand
GGCCGGCGCCGGGGCCGCCGCCACCGTGGGGCGTGGAGAACGTCTTGTGCAGGTTCAGGTGCACGACGTCGAAGCCCATGTCGCCGAAGCGGGCGCGGCCGAGGAAGGCGTTCTGGTTGGCGCCGTCGCCATAGAGCAACGCGCCGTGCTGGTGCAGCATCTCCGCGATGCGGGCGATGTTTTGATCGAAGAGGCCGAGGGTCGAGGGGAGGGTCAGCATCATCGCTGCGACGCCATCGTCGAGCGCTGATTCGAGGAAGGCGAGGTCGGTGTTGCCGTCTAGGTCCGACGGGACGGTCACGACCTCGAAGCCCGCCATCGCGGCTGTTGCCGGGTTCGTACCGTGCGCGGAGTCCGGCACGAGCACCTTGCGGCGGTGGCCGTTGCCGCCGTCCGCAAGGTATTCCTTCACGATGAGGATGCCGCTCAGCTCCCCTTGTGCTCCGGCGGCCGGCGCCAGGCTGACAGCGTCCATGCCCGTGATCTCCGCCAGCGCACTCTGAAGCGCGTGTAGCACGCCGAGGGCTCCCTGGATCGACTCTTCCGGCTGGAGCGGATGGACGTGCGCGAAGCCAGGGAGGCGCGCGATGTCTTCGTTGATCTTCGGGTTGTACTTCATCGTGCAGGAGCCGAGCGGGTAGAAGCCGGTATCGATGCTGTAGTTCAGCCGGCTGAGGCCGACGAAATAGCGGATCACTTCGTTCTGGGACATCTCCGGCAGGTTTAGGTCTTCCCGCATGAAGCGGGCCGGTGGAAGCTGCGACTCCGGAACGTCGAGCGGTGGCAGGAGGACGCCCTTGCGGCCGGGGCGGCTGCGGTCGAAGGAGAGGCGGGCGCCGAGGTCATCGGTCTTGGGGTCGGTGCGGGGGCGGGAGGCGGTGGTCACTATCCCCCCACCTCCGCCAGCGCTTCCGCAAGGCGCTCGATCTCTTGTCGGGTGTTCATTTCTGTCACGCAAAGGAGCATCCCGTTCTCGACGTGGGCCGACACGTCGAGGCCGCCGATGAATTCGCGCTCTAGGAGTTCCCGGTTGACTTGTGCCGGAGGGCGAGGGCAGCGGACGACGAACTCCTTGAAGAAGGGCTCGCCCAAGTCCACTGAGTAGCCATCGAGTTCGTTGATGAGCCGCGCGGCGTAGTGCGCCTTGTGATAGCAGGCTTCGGCTATCTGACGCAGCCCTTGCTTCCCCACCGTTGCTAAGTAGACAGTCGCTGCCAGGCCCACGAGCTGCTGGCTGGTGCAGATGTTGGATGTCGCGCGCTCGCGGCGGATGTGCTGCTCGCGGGTCTGAAGTGTGAGGACGTAGCCGGTGCGGTGCTCTGCGTCTGTGGTTCGCCCGACGATCCGGCCAGGCATCTGCCGCACGTATTGCTCGCGGCAGGCGAACAGCCCGAGGTAGGGCCCGCCGAAGTTGACGGGCCAACCCAGGCTTTGCCCCTCAGCCACGGCGATGTCGGCGCCGTATTCGCCGGGCGGCGCGAGCATGCCCAGCGAGATGGGGTCGACGGCGGTGATGAAGAGGCCTCCGGCGTTGCTTGCCGCTTCGCTCAGGCTCCAGGCGTCGATCAAGTCGCCTAAGAAAGCCGGCTGCTGGATGGCGAGGCAGGCGTGGTTAGTCGTGAGGCCAGCGCGGTCGATTTCATCGACGGTCAGTCCCGGGCCGACGGCGTAGGTGCGTACGACGGCCAAGTACGAGGGATTGACGCTCGAATGTACGGCGATCCTGTTTCGGCCGGTGATCCGGCAGGCCATCAGACAGGCCTCCGCGAGGGCGCTGGCGCCGTCGTACATGCCGCCGTTGGCGACTTCCATGGCCATCAGCTCGCAGGTCATAGACTGGAGTTCGAACATGGTTTGCAGGGTCCCCTGGCTGATCTCGGGTTGGTAGGGTGTGTAAGCCGTGTAGTATTCGCTGCGGCTGAGCATGTGGGCGACCGTGCTCGGGATGAAGTGGCGATAGGCGCCGCCGCCGAGGAAGGAGGCGACCCCGTTGCCAGCGACCACGTTCCGCGCCGCTAGCTCCGCCATTTCACGCGTGAGATCGAGTTCGGAAAGGGCTGGAGGCAGGCCGAGTCCTTCGATTCGGAACTCGTTCGGAACATCGGCGAATAATTCATCGATGCCGGCCGCGCCGATGGCGTCGAGCATGACCTGCCGGTCTTCGTCTGTGTTGGGGATGTACGGGTGGGGGCTCGAACCTTGCCCGGCCGGCGCGGGGCTCATGAGTCCTCTTGGGCGGTAAATTCGTCGTACTCCTGCGCTGGGAGGAGCTGATCGATCTCGGAGGGCTCGCTCAACCGGATGCGCAGCATCCATCCTTCGCCGTAGGGAGAATCGTTGACAAGCTCCGGTTGGTCCACCAGGGTAGTGTTCACCTCCGAGACCTCGCCGGAAACGGGCGAAAAGAGCTCCGATACCGCTTTCACCGACTCGATCTCGCCAAACTTCTGCATCTGCGACACGGTGGTCCCGGTGGAGGGCAGGTCAACGAATACGATGTCGCCGAGCTGGTCCTGGGCGTAGTCCGTGATGCCCACCGTGCCGATATCACCCTCCATCCGGACCCACTCGTGCTCTTTGGTGTACTTTAGATCGGGAGGGCTGGGCAATTCGATCCTCCTCCGGCTCTAGGCGCGCTTCGGTCTCTTGTAGAACGGACGGGGGACAACCTGGACGTCGAGCGGCTTCCCGCGCACATCTACCGTCAACTGCGTCCCTTCGGTCGCGAGGTCCTCAGGGACGAATCCCATCCCGATGCTTACCGAGAGCGTGGGCGAGTAGCCGCCGCTTGTGACTTTACCGGCCTCACGACCTGAGGACAAGATGGGGCAGCCGGGGCGCATGATCCCGCGTTCGGCTGCCTTCAGGCACACGAGTAGACGCGAACGGCCTGTATCTTTGAGACGGACGAGGGTGTCACGACCCACGAAGTCCGCCTCATCGTCTAGGGTTACGACCCAGTCGAGACCGACCTCCCAGGGATTTTTGTCCTCGTCCATGTCGTTCCCGTAGAGCAAGAGGGCTGCCTCCAGCCGCAGGGTGTCGCGCGCTCCGAGGCCGCAGGGTGCAACGCCGGCATCCAACAACGCTTGCCAGAGCTCGGGGCCAGATCCCGCGTCGATCACGAGCTCCAGGCCGTCTTCGCCGGTGTAACCGGTTCGCGAGGCGAATAGTGTATAGCCCCGCCACTCCGTTCCGCCGCAGCGACGCGGCTTGAGGGAGGCGACGAAATCCCTGCCGATGACGTCCGCCAGACGCTCAAGTGACTGTGGGCCCTGCACGGCGATCATCGCTGTAGAGCCGTGACGGTCGACGAGACGGGCGTTGAAGGCGGAAACGTGTCGCTCCATCCAATTTCGCATCTTCTCGGCGTTCGAGGCGTTGACGACGACTAGATAGCTCTCGGGTGCGAGGCAGAAGACGTAGATGTCGTCCAGGATGCCGCCATCCTCGCGGCAGGCGGCGGAGTAATGACCCTCGCCGGCGGCCAGCCGCGTCATGTCCCAGGTGCTGATGTACCGCAGAAATCGCGCGGCCTCCGGGCCGTAGACCTCGAAACGCCCCATGTGAGAGACGTCGAACATGCCGGAACGCTGTCGCACCGCGTGATGCTCCTCGACGATGCCGGCGTACTGGACGGGCATCTCCCAGCCGGCGAAGGGGACCATGCGCGCGCCGAGGTTTCGGTGCTCGTCGAAGAGAGAGGTGCGG
>CAYZLC010000193.1:0-3716 GCA_964479365.1 uncultured Dehalococcoidia bacterium | reverse complement strand
ACATCCTCAACGCCTGGACCGGCATGCGCGACCGCGAGGAGCTGCTTGAGGAAGCGCGCGAAGTGGAGTCGCGCATCGCGAAAGGCGAGGACCCGGGACCGCTGGCAGGCCTTCCCTTCGGCGTCAAAGAACTCGAGGACCTGGCGGGCTTCCCTTCCACGCATGCTTCCGTCCCCTTCCGCGACCATTACCCCAAGGGTGACTCGACGCAGGTGGAGCGGCTGAAGAAGGCCGGCGCGATCGCGATCGGCAAGACGAACTCGCCGGAATTTGGCTACACCGCCATCAGCAAGAACCTGTTGTTCGGCATCTCGCGTAACCCCTGGAACCCAGAACGCACGCCGGGCGGATCCAGCGGCGGCTCCTCGGCCGCTGTCGCCGGCGGGCAGGTGCCGTTCTGCACCGGCTCGGACGGCGGCGGCAGCGTACGTATTCCCGCCTCGTGGTGCGGCATGCCCGGCCTCAAGCCGTCCTTTGGGCGCGTCCCAATGGGCCCGTTCGAGATGCTGGGCTGGAACGACACGAGTGTCTACGGGCCAATGGTCCGCACCGTGCGCGACGCGGCGCTCTACCTGGACTGCGTCGTCGGGACTTCGGAGAAGGACCCCAACTCGCTGCCGCACCACCCGGGACACTCCTACATCGATATCCTCGCGCGGCTGCCGAAGGACCTGCGCATCGCCTGGAGCCCGGACCTCGGCTACGCGAACGTGGAGCCCGACGTGCGGCGCGGATGTGAGGACGGCGTACGCGCGTTCGAGGAGATGGGCTACAAGGTCGACGAGATCGGCCACGTGTTCGACGACCTGGGCGTGCTCTGGGGCCGCATCTCTTCAACGGGCACCTACGCCACGATCTACGAGAAGCTTGCGGATCACCGGGACCAATTCGGGCGCGCATTCCTCACGGGAGCGATGACGGCCAAGAAGATCACCTGGGAGAGATACGGCGAAGCCCAGCGGGCGCGAGCGAAGCTGGTGAATCAGCTCGCCGAGTTCTTCTCCAATTACGACCTGCTGCTGACGCCGACGCTGCCGTTCGACGCCATCGACGCGCGCGGCAACTGGCCGCAGGAGATCGACGGCAAGCCACTCAAGAGCCCGCTGCACGTCGTCCCCTTCACGCCGCCGTTCAACCTCTCCGGCCACCCCGCCATCAGCGTCCGTTCGGGCTTCAGCGACCGCGACCTGCCGGTCGGCCTCCAGATCGTCGCCGGCCGCCACCGCGACGACCTCGTGTTGCAAGCAGCCTACGCCTTCGAGCAGGCACGGCCCTGGAACGACCGCTGGCCCGTCGAGATAAGGGCCGTCGACCGCCACGAACGAGGTACCGTGCGAGCGTAATGCCGAACCGCGAACTGGCGCTGGAACTCTATCGCAAGATGGCGCCGAAGTATGATTGCGGAGGCGCTCGCTCGCCGTTTCCCGAGCTTCGCGGGCGGGCCGTAGAGCTGCTCGCGCTGAAGCTAGGAGACGCGGTGCTCGACGTCGGCTGCGGAACAGGCCTCGCCCTTCCCTTCCTGCAGGACGCCGTCGGCCCGGATGGGCTGATCATCGGCATCGACCAGAGTCCGGAGATGCTCGCGCAGGCACGGGAGCGGGTTAGAGCCAGTGGTTGGCAGAACATCACCCTCATCGAGTCGCCGGTCGAGGAAGCTGACATCTCGGGCCAGGTGGACGCTGCACTGTTCGCTCTCTCACACGACATCATGCGATCCCCAAAGGCGGTCGAGAATGTGGTCCAGCACGTGAAGTCCGGTGGCCACATCTCGGTAGTGGGCATGACGTGGAACCCGTGGTGGGCGCTGCCCTTCAATATCCTCTTCGGGATCCGCCTGAGACGAGGCGCGACCACGTACGAAGGTCTTGGCCGGCCCTGGAGCCACCTCGCGAAATTCGTCCCGCGCTTGCAGGTGAAACGAGTCTTCCGGGGCTTCAAGGGCGGCTACTACTTCGCCTGGGGCGCCCGCCCGTGAGCTGATGCCCGCCGTCCGCGCCAACGGCATCGACATCTGGCGGCCGGAGGTCCTGCCGCTCGCCGAGAAGCGGCCGCTCATCCTATACGACGTGCGCGGGCACGGGCGGACCAGCGTGCCTCATCCGGACAAGCGGAAGATGCTGGAGACAGATGAGTCGGGCATTTTCCAGGTTGCGAAGCACGACTTCGGCTATTCCCTACCCGTCTTCGCCGCCGACTTGGCGGGGCTTCTGAAGGCGATCGGCATCGAGCGGATGCACGTGGGTGGGGTATCGATGGGTGGCATGATCACGGCGCAGTTCGCGGTCGATTACCCCGAGACGTGCGAGTCAGTACTGCTGTGCGACACGACCTGCGGCAATGCGCCGATGGCGGCGGCATCGCCTGATGATGAAGACGCGGCGGCCCAGTGGGAACAGCGGCTGAAGATGGGCATCACGCTTCTCTCGCACAGCGTGCGGGAGTACGGGATCGAGGAGACGCTGCGGCGTGAGAACGAGTGGAAGAAGGCGAACGACCCGCATCTGGACGAGAGCCCCTACAGCTTCGAGGAGGACCTGGAGCGGATCAAGCTAATGACGCCGGAAGGTTACATCGGCGCTGCCAACGCCATCGCCACGAGGCCAAACCTGACGGACCGAGTCTGGAAGATCACGGCGCCCACTCTCGTGATGATAGGCGAGTGGGATGACTTCCTCCCGTGTGGTCTCAGGGACCACGATCTGATCGCAGGCTCGCGACTCGTCGTGCGCACGCGCTGCGCGCACGGCTCCCGCTGGCGGCTGGAGACGTTCCTTTCGGAGATCGAAGCGTTCCTAGACGACGTGGAAGCGGCGCAACCGGTGGCGGGGGAGCGGGTGGTCTAGTCCGGCGAAGCGGACGTCGGCTCATGTCATTCCGGGCCGGTGGCCTGCGTCAAACCGTCCGCAAACGGGTCACCGTTCGCTGCCGATGAGCTCGCGTCAACAACTCGCGAGGTATCTTGCGACTCTCCGTCGAGGTTCTTGCTCAAGCCCGCCCTTCGTTAGGCTCTCCGAGGGAAGCCTCGGAGTCCGCAGAGCTGACAGGGCTACGGAAGAAAATGCTTCCCAGTGGGCCGCACGGTGCTGGTCTCCAAGTCTCCCCGGTGCCTCCGGTTGCCCGGGAGCCTCCGCAGAGTCCCTTCTTCCTGAACCGCTACGACCCGTTCGGGAAGCAATACCATTCTCATCCACTCATAAAGGCCTGTCAAGGGGTTTCGTGCCTCCTTCCACAAACTCACATCCCGCCCACAGACAACGGAGAAGCCGTTCACACGGATGCCCGTCCCGGCCAGCTCCGACAACCACCGTTTTTCCTGTTGTAGTTGCACGCCTCAATCTATTGGCCGCCGGTTCAGCATTACGTATTATGCACGGGGGGTCAGGTATAGCCCGTGATTCGACTCAGATCGAAATCACATCAGCCGACCCGCTGGTTGGTGTTCCTGCCGGTGCTCATAGCCGTCTCCTTGGCGGTTCTCCTCTTTCTGCCCCTGGGCAGGGCTGTTTCCGCCGCACCGCTCTTTTCGGATGGTTTCGAGACGGGAAACTTCTCTCGCTGGACCAGCGTAACCGTACAGGGCGCCGCCACGGCAACAGTGCAGCAGGCCGTCGTGAAGAGTGGCGCCTACGCCGCGCGGCTTAGCTCAACCACTGCTTCTGGGTCTCGTGCCTACGTTCGGAAGGACCTTGATCCCGATCAGGCGGACATAGAAGCCA
>CAYZLC010000192.1:0-3717 GCA_964479365.1 uncultured Dehalococcoidia bacterium | reverse complement strand
GCTCGTGAGGCCGCCGACATGATCCTTCTGGACGACAACTTCGCGACCATTGTACAGGCAGTGGAGGAAGGGCGGAGCATCTACGCCAACATCCGCAAGTTTCTCACGTACTTCCTGACGAGCAACGTTGCTGAGGCGGCGCCCTTCGTACTGTTCGTTCTGGCGGGAGTGCCGCTTCCTCTTACCGTCCTCCAAGTTCTGCTCGTAGACCTGGGCACGGATATATTCCCGGGACTGGCGCTCGGGGTCGATCCCGTCGAGCGCGGCGCCATGCTCCGGCCGCCCAGGTCCCTGGCAGAGCGTATGGTGAACCGAAGCCTCTTCGTGAGGTCCCTCGGCTTTCTCGGTGTGGTGGCAGCGATCCTCAGCCTTGCCGGCTACTTCGTCGCGCAATGGGACTTCAGCGGCAAGCTCCTCGGGTCGATGGTCGACGATGGTCCTCTTTACCGTCAGGCGACCACGATCACTTTGGCTGGCATCGTCGCCTGCCAGGTCGCGAACGCGTTCGCCTGCCGGAGCGAGCGGGAGTCTGTCTTCGCGCTCGGGTTCCTTACAAACAAGCCTTTGCTGTTGGCGATTATCGCGGAGATCGCCATTCTCGCTCTCCTAATTGGCATTGCGCCCGTTCGAGACGTCTTTGATCTGGAGCCTATTGAGCCGCGGTTCTGGCCGATGCTCGCCGCCTTCGTGCCACTATTTCTAGCGATCGAAGAGATGCGAAAGCTGGTCGTGCGACGCCTCGCTGAGTCCTAGGCTGAGGAACGCGTCGCGCTAAGTCTGATGGATGCAGCGAGGTTAGGCAGAGCTGAGATTGGCTTGCGACGGCTTTACGAGCCGCTCGAAGTCCGCGTATTTCATGTGAATCGTGTCTTCGTGGGTCCCCGCGTTGAAGACAATCGTCTCATCCTGCGCGAGTTCGGCGTCCGCGTAGACCGGGAGCCCATAGAGGTTCCCGAAGGGCGGCATCGCTCCAACCTCGCAGTCCGGGAACGCAGCCGCGAACTCGTCCTCGTGGGCTAACCTCACATCTTCGGCACCGGTCGCCTCGGCGGCCTTGGTTAGACTCACGTGTTTGGGAGCAGGCACGGCAAGCATTACCATCTTCCCATCCGCGAACGCCATCACCACCTTCACCATCGTCTTCCCACTCACGTGCTCTGCCTCTGCGACCCTCTGGGCCGTATAGGCAGGCGGATGATGGTGCACCTCGAACGGAACTGCGTTTTCCCTGAGATGGGCCTCAAGTTTTTCCTTACTACTCATAACCTACCTCCGTGGCGTCATTGCCTAAGCGCGACCCCTAAGCGCCCGCTTGGTCAAAAGCGTAGCAGCGCGCCCAGCCCACCCCTAGCGATGAGACTTTCACGAGCGTCGCCGAACATCACTTCGACTCGTCCCGCTTGTGCGTATACCCTTTCTACTGCTCGCTCGATGATATCGTCCACGCCCTCAAGGCTTGCAAGGGTCGCGCCACACCTTGGGCAGGAGTCGATACTCTCGGAATCCAGGTGACCGCAGGTCAGGCATTCCCTCCCCGTCGCGGAAACGCCATCTGCGACCGCCAGCTCATGAACCCGGCCATCGCCGACAGCTCCCAGGGTTGCCTCCAGACCCAGCACGGCATGCCCGCCAGCGTCCGCCAACTCCGATATCTTCGACAGCAGCGCTTCCTCCTCGTTTCTCTCGAAGTCGTGAATGGCCGGGGCTGCCGCCGCCATCACCTCATCACGGGTCGCCGTGGGTGGACATGAAACGGAGGCGATGAGGCGGTCTCTCAGCGTTGTGGGCAGGACCTCTACAAACTGTGTCGTCACTTCTTCCGGCCCGGCAACGATCAACCGCTGAAACGGCCGCGACGAGAGATAGTCGTTTAGCCCAGCAAGCGTCCTCTTGATGTGCTCAAGTACGTGGAACTCGCGATGACGCTGGTAGCGCGCCTGCGACCAGCCTCCCTGGTCATGGCGACCCGGCACGTCGTCTGAGATGGTCCGCTCCTCTTCAACGTCTCCCATCGATATCACGAACAGCTTGGAGTCTTCCTTGCTGACGAACACCGCGCAGTAACGCTCGTATTCGTCAGCGATCTGCGCCAGGGGAAGTATTCGAGGCCGGGGACCAAAGAACGCCTGGCTCTGCGTGCGAATGTTCAGCGGGATGGTTTTCCAGAGGCCGGCCCGCTGCGAAGAGAAGATGGCGACGCTCCGGCTTTCCTCTGTCCGTTCATGCTCAAGGAAATGCAGTGCCCGCTCGCGCTCGCGCTCGAAACTTGACCGCATCCCTTCCGCCAACGTGCGCTCGAGACTTCGCAGCGCGGACTTGGCCGCTGTAATTTCGTGGCCGCGGCTGTACGAGATGGTCGGATCCACCGCTACGTAAAGGCTGAGAACTCCGTCGCTGCTGTGGATCCTGCTGAGCCTTTCCATCTCGTCTTTCAACGCCATTTGCGGTCTCCCTTAGCCTCTGATCAAATGCCGTCAGCCGGATGTGAATGGCGGTGAGGTGAATCCGATGCGGGCGACTGCCGGGGTAACCACCGCCTCCTGGGGCCGCCTGCCTCCTATTACAGAGGTCATCGAGGCCTAGAAGCTGCAGCCAGCCCGCTGGCTGACCGCCTTTGCCCAGATCACCTCACCTCCACTCGCATTATTGAACCAGCTGAGTTGCAGGCCAGAGTGCCGCTTGGCCCTGGTTCAGAGGGCCAGTCGGCCCGAACAAGGTGAGGTGCACGTGGGTTGCTGTCTGCCCCTGAAAGGTAGAGGATTGTGCCTACCGCTGAACGCGGTCCCGGTAGGCGCGCTCGAGAACCTGCCGAACGGCCCCCACCCGGCGTGGCCAACGAACCGTGACTGCGTACAGGCATAGCGCTCAAATTATTGCAGAAAGAGTGACCACTCACGCTGACAGCGAAGGAGACCAACAATGATTAAGACCATTCTGATTGCTCTTGACGGCTCCGGGCTCGCGGAGCAGGCAATACCCGTAGTTTCTGCAGTCGCCTCACGGACCGGAGCCGACGTGGTCTTGGTCACGGCAATTGTTCCGCCCGATCGTTGGACGGGCGGGCCCGGGATACGAAAGCGGGAGCAAGAAGAGCAGGGCGCGGCGAGAGCCTACCTCAGACCGCTCGCGCGGCAGCTGAGCAAGCGGGGCATCGAGTCGCGGGTTCGCGTTGAATTTGGACGCCCGCACGACGTCGTCGGCGCGATCGCAGACGAGGAAGGGGCCAGCCTCATCGCTATGACGACTCACGGACGCTCCGGCTTCGCGCGATGGGTGATTGGCAGTGTCGCGGACAAGGTGCTGCGGACGTCGCGCACGCCCTTACTTCTGGTCCACATGCAAGAGGAGGGCCTGATCACAGAAGTGCAGTTGAAGCGGATCCTCGTCCCTCTCGACGGATCGCCTCTCGCGGAATCGGCGCTCCCCTTTGTCGAGGATCTCGCTGTGAGCCTTGAGGCATCACTTCTGTTGCAGAGCGTGGTTGTCCCAACAGCCGCACTCTATGCCGGCACACTCTTGCCATCGACTCCGCCGGTTCTGACGGAGATAGAAGCCGGCGTGAGGGAGTACCTCGACGGGGTCGCAAAGAGGCTCGAGCGGAAGGGTGCACGAGTGGAAACGAACGTGGCGATCGGCTACGCAGCCGAAACCATACTCGATGTAGCCAAGCAGGCCGGCGCCGATACGCTGACGCTGTGCGACACCAACGGCGGAACC
>CAYZLC010000191.1:0-3739 GCA_964479365.1 uncultured Dehalococcoidia bacterium | reverse complement strand
GAGTGGCAGCGCGCGGGCCGGCTCGAGGAGCTGTACGGAGCCTTCGAGCAATGGGGCGGCGTCGCGCGCATCGATCCCGGGACGCTCGCACCGGAGCTCGTGGCCGATCGCATCATGGCGCTCGCAGCCGAAGGCCGCGCCCGGCTGCAGTAGCGGCGGTCCGCTGTAGCATTCGTTCCAACGACGGCCTCGTGTCATACTCAGGGCGTGACCACCACGCTCCAGCCGCAGGCCGTTCGCAAGCCGCCGGGGCTTCTCTTTTTGTGCGCCTACCTGTGGGCGTTTGTAGGCGCGGCCTTCGTCGTGTTGGGCGCCTTCGCTCGGTACTACGATTACTTCCCCTCGGACCTCTTCATCGCGCATCGCATCCAAAACATCGATGTTCCCGCCTTCGGCGGCTACGTTGACTTCGTCAACTTCCTGGGCAACGATTGGTTCTACATCACGCTGACCTTGGTCATCGCCGCCGCGTTCGCCGTGGCTCGCGCCGGCCTCGAAGCGGTGCTCGTGCTGATCACGATCGGCCCGCGCGTCGCGAACAGCATCGTAAAGGAGGCAGTCGAGCGGCCGCGCCCGTCGGCGGACTTACTGAATGTCGTCCGGCACGACTCCGGCTACGGCTTTCCCAGCGGCCACACCGTCGGCACAGCCGCGCTCTTTGGCGTACTGTTCTTCGTCATCCCGGCGGCTGTCCCGTGGCGGCCCGTCCAGTGGCTGCTCCAGCTCGGCTGCCTGCTGCTCATCGTCTCAGCGGGCCCGGCGCGGGTCTATGTCGGGGTACACTGGCCCAGCGATGTCCTGGCCTCCTATCTCCTGGCGCTGCTCTTCCTCATGCCCGCATTCCTGGCGTACCGTGCCCTTACCAGAGATCGGATCCGTAGTCGGGCCGAACCTAGGATGCTAGACTAGCCCGAAAGAGCCGATACCTAAGAGGAGTCTCCACACCTTCGCTCCTCGAGGCAAAACTGTATGAACTGGCTCGACGCCGCGATCCTCGCCCTAGTCATCTGGTTCACGTTCTCCGCATTCCAGGCAGGTTTTATCCGCGAGACCGTCACCGTGGTAGCGG
Organism: uncultured Dehalococcoidia bacterium; assembly: GCA_964479365.1. Classification (GTDB taxonomy): domain Bacteria; phylum Chloroflexota; class Dehalococcoidia; order SM23-28-2; family RBG-16-64-32; genus CF-163. The sequence continues at coordinate 2,670 of CAYZLC010000191.1, read as the reverse complement.
CCATCCTCGGCGTCGTGCTTGCCGGCTTGTTCTACATCGACCTGGCGAATGATGTGCTGCTGTTCATCGATAACGAGCAGCTCGCGCGTATCGTGGCCTTCGGGGTGCTCTTCGCATCGACGGCGCTCGCGGGCCAGATCTTGGCGCTGATGCTCAAGCCGGCTGTGGACTTCTTCCAGCTCGGCGTCTTCGATCAGCTTGCCGGCGCCGGCTTCGGTTTCGCCAAAGCGTTCGTCTTCGTCGAGGTGTTTTTGATCGTGTTCATCACCTACCCGAAGTGGGGGCTGGACCGCACGATCGATCAGTCGTTCATCGGCTCGCTGATGATCAAGAACACGCCGGTGCTGGCCAAAGTGCTGCCTGACGAGTTCCAGCTCAGTGTCGATGGCTTCAAGTCCGGCATCCCCGCTTCTTTGCCGGGCGGCAAGCCGATCAACTACAACAAGTACCAACCGCCGGGCAACATCCCGCCTTCGCTTAAGCCCTAAGACGCACGTCTCGCTACGGCGCAGCCGGCGGCGGGAGCAAAGCGTCCGTTAAACCGAGCTGCTCGACGTACTGTGCCGGGGGCAGCGCGCAGCTGAACACCGTGCCGGTGATGCGGCCGTGGTTGATCAGCACTTGCGTGGCGGCGTCTTCGCTGCCCACTGCGGGGGTCGAGATGATGGCCACGTACTCGGTTGGGAACCCTATCTCTGCGAACGATTCGCCGGGGTAGCCGAAGCCGGCCGGCACGCGGTAGACGGCGTACAGCGTGAATTGCGCCAAGCCCTGTGCGATGCCGTTCTCGGTCCCTGGAGTCTGGTAGCCCCCCTCACAGGTGGAGTACAAGAAGACGTCCACAAGGTGACCGTCCGTCTGACCCTGCGGGCACTTGGGCGGCCCGCCCATGCCGACGTCCGTCGTGCAGGGGACGCTGGTGAACACGATGAGCGGCTGGATCGTCTTCGCGTCCTTGGAGAGCAGCGCGTCGATCACTGGGTCCAGCTCGGCGATGCCGGTACGGCCGGAAGGCTGCGTGGCGGCGGCCGTCGCTGCGCCGGTGGCTGTGGCGGTCGTGGTGGGGGACGGAGTAGGGTTGGGTTGCTCCTCCCCGTCGCCGCACGCGGCCAGCGCCACCATCGCAGCCAGCGTTGCGCCGAGAATCAGGGACGTCTTGCCTATCATCCACTGCCTCCCGTCAAGGGTGATGCGATTGTAACGCCACGGTACAACGAAGCAAGGAGGGGCGCTTGCCCGCGCCGCCTCCGTTTCGCCAAAGCTATCGGCCAGTGAGCCGGGCTTAAGCAACTTCTCATCGCCCTAGCCACGCAGGCGCTGCCGGTACTGGATCGCCTCCGCGACGTGGGGCGATGTGATCCGCTCAGACCCCGCCATATCCGCGATCGTGCGCGCTAACTTGAGCACGCGGTGAAACGCCCGCGCCGAGAGCGAGAGCTGCGTCATCGCCAGCTTGAGGAGCGACTGCGCCTGGTCGTCCAGGTTTGCCTGGCAGTGCTGCCGTACTTCGGTCGGCGTCATCTCTGCGTTCGACAACAGTTTTGTGCCCGCGAAGCGTTTGCTCTGCGCGTCGCGCGCGCGTTGCACGCGCCGCTGGATCGTCGGCGACGTCTCGCCGGAGCTGTTCGCCGCCAGCTTTTCGTAATCGACGCGGGGCACCTCCATGAAGATATCGATGCGATCGAGCAGCGGCCCCGAGATGCGCTTCTGGTAGCGGCTCACGGTCCCCTCGCTGCACGTGCACGCTTTCGTTGGGTCGCCGTAGAAGCCACACGGACAGGGATTCATCGCCGCTACCAGCATGAAGTTTGCCGGATACGTGATCGTCGACTGCGCCCGCGAGATCGTTACGACGCGGTCCTCGACGGGCTGGCGGAGCACTTCGAGCACCTGCTGCCCGAACTCCGGCAGCTCGTCGAGGAACAGCACGCCACGATGACTCAGCGTGATCTCGCCGGGCTTAGGCCTGCTGCCGCCGCCGACGAGCCCCGCATGACTTATCGTGTGGTGCGGCGCGCGAAACGGGCGCTGGCTGATCAGCGGCCGGTCTGAAGGCAGCATGCCCCGCACGCTGTAGATCTTCGTCACCTCCAGCGCCTCCTCGCCGGCCATGTCCGGCAGGATCGAAGGTAGCGCCCGTGCCAGTAGCGTCTTGCCTGCGCCCGGCGGCCCGATCATGAGCACGTTGTGGCCGCCGCTCGCCGCCACCTCTAGGGCGCGTTTCACGTGCTCCTGCCCGCGGATCTCCCCGAAGTCCGTACCCTCCCAGAGCGGCTCGCTCACCGAAAGGCGGCCGTCGCGCACGTACTCAGCGATCGGCTCTCCGCCCGCGAGGTGCGCCACCAGCTGTCCCAGCGTCTGCACCGGGATGACGCGAACGCCTTCGATCAGTCCGGCCTCGCGCGCATCGATCTCCGGGACGTAGACCGTGTCGATACCACGGCTCTTGGCCAGCGCGACCATAGGCAACACGCCGCGCGCGTGCCGCACCGCGCCATCGAGCGCCAGCTCGCCGAGAAACACCGTCTTCGAAACGTTCGCAACCAGTTGTTCGCCTGCGATGATGACGCCAACGGCGATCGGTAGGTCGTACGCCGGCCCTTCTTTGCGAATGTCCGCAGGCGCCAAATTGACGGTGATTCTCTTGAGGGGAAACGTGTAGCCGGAGTT
>CAYZLC010000190.1:0-3755 GCA_964479365.1 uncultured Dehalococcoidia bacterium | reverse complement strand
TGAGCCGCTGGAGGGGAAAGTAAGAGTTGATATCTTCGGCTGAGGTGTGCTTCCGGTCGTAGCCGAGGTGGGCGATGCGGAGGTCCGGTGACGATTTGATGGACATGCTGTAGACCTCGGTGAACTTGGCGGCCGCGTTATAGGGAGCCCATGGACCCTGGTCGCCGGCGTCAGACTTGAAGGGCGCAGCAGTGGTGATGAGGCCCACACGGCTGTGAGTCAGCGGCCTAGTCAACGCGACGAATGGCACGTCCCGGTTGTGCGCCCAGCGGTACGGATTGTCGTAACCCAGAGCTAGATAGTAGGCGCGGGAACGGTCGATGTAGCGAATGGGCAGGTCAAGGACGGACTCGATCGATTTCCCGGCATGCTGAACGTTCACGCAACCTCCGTGGGACAACAAATATACTGCAGCAGGGTCGGACCGGACAAACGTCGCCAACCCTCGGCGGGCGGTAGGATATACAACCAGATACGCGCGTTTAGCCGGCGGCACCCTGGGGGCAAGTCCGAATCGACCTCGAGCATCCAGTACGTAGCGGATGCGCTTCGACTCCGATAATCCGTTAAAGTGTCCGTTGATAGATCATCCGCTAAGGAGGCATGCCATGCCCGGACCACTCGCGGGAATACGAGTGCTCGACTTCACGATCGCCCAACAGGGGCCGTACGCAACGCTCTTGCTCGCCGATATGGGGGCCGAGGTCATCAAGATTGAGGGCCGGGAGCGAGGCGAAGTCGGCCGGCTCCTCGGCATCGACCGGAAGACGGGCTTCAGCGCCTACTTCCTCGCGATCAATCGCGGCAAGAAAAGCCTCACGATTGACCTGAAGTGCGACAAGGGCCGCGAGGTCGCGCTGCGCCTGGCCCGCGACTGCGATGTCGTCGCGCATAACTTCCGGCCCGGCGTGATGGAGAAGCTCGGCCTTGGCTATGAGACGTGCCGGTCGGTGAACCCTGGCGTGATCTATGCGGGTGCCTCAGCCTTTGGGACGAAGGGCCCGCTCGGCCGCAAGCCCGGCAACGACATCCTGGCGCAGGCGATGAGCGGGCTGATGTCCGTGACCGGCGAAGGCGAGGCGCCGCTGCCCGCCGGATGCGCGATCGCGGACCATATCGCCGCCGTGACCTTCGCGCTGGGGATCGTGAGCGCCCTTTTCGCCCGCGAGCGCACCGGCAAAGGACAGGAGGTTGAGTGCTCGCTTCTCGCCAGCCTGATCGCGGCGCAGTCCTGGGAGATGACGTACTTCGCCATGATCGGCGAGAACCCGCCGAAGGCCGGCCGCGGTCACACCAGCCTCGCCTGGCAGTGGTGGACCTATCGGACCGCCGACGGCTGGCTGGCGATCGGCGGCGTAGACCCGGCCCGCTGGCCCGGTTTCTGCCGCGCGATCGGCCGACTCGAGCTCGTGACTGATGAGCGCTTCGACGATGCAGGCAAGCGTATCCGTGAACGGATGGCGCTAAATGCGCTGGTCGATGCGCAATTCTCGTCGCGAAAGACCAAGGAGTGGATGCCGGCGCTCGAGGCCGAAGATATCTTCTGCGCACCGGTGCTCGACTACCAGCAGGTGCTGTCGCACGAACAGGTGGAGGCCAACGGCTACATTGCCTCCCTCGACCATCCGCAGATCGGAGCTGCGAGGATAGTTCCGGCGCCTATCACTTTCAGCGAAACACCCGTCGACTCGCTGAATGCGGAGCCAGCGCACGGCGAGCACACGGAGGAAGTGTTGAGGGACTTCGGATTCGCGAACAGCGAGATCGAGGGGCTTCGCCAAGGGCGGGTCGTGTAGGAAAAGTGCGGGTACTCCGCCCTTCCTTTCGGCTTCGCTCAGGACAGGCCTACGAGAGCCTCAGGACGAGCGGGTCGCAGCGTTCTCGCCTAAACCGGACCCCCTGCCTTTTCGAGCCCAGCCTCGTGCTCCCGAATCCTCCCTACGGGACTCGGCAACGGCCCGAATACCACCTCCGCCTCCCGAAGAGACGCGATCTCAGCGTCCGATAGGCCCAGCACTCCCTCTAGCACCTCGTCTGTGTGCTCACCGAGGGCGGGCGGAGGGCCCTGGATGCCCCCCGGCGTCCGGCCCAACCTCACCGGGGTGTCCACGATCTTCAGCGAGAACCCGTCCGAGTGCTCTACGTCCACGAGCATCTGTCGCGCCTTCACCTGGGGCTGCTCCGCCGCGTGCGGGATGTCGTTCAGAGGCCCGCACGGCAGGCCTATGGCGTCAAACTCGCGCAGCCATTCGGCGGTCGTGTTCTGGTGGAGCGCTTCATTGAGCATAGGCTCGAGTGCGCCGTGGTTCCGAGTACGCAGACCCGGCGTCTCGAACCGAGGGTCACCGATCAGGTCAGAGCGCCCGATCGTGGCGCAGAACAGCTCCCACTGGTTCTCCACACCCCATGAGAGCGCGACGACGATCCAGCCGTCTTTCGTCGGGAACGCCTGGAACGGCGTCGCCAACGGGTGGCGCGTGCCGATCGGCTTCGGCACTTCGCCCGTCGCGAAGTAGCGCGCGAAGGCGTTCTCCAGGATCGCGACCTGGCAGTCCAGCATACTTATGTCGAGCATCTGCCCTTTCCCGCTCCGCTCCCGCTCTTGCAGCGTGGCCAGGATGCCGATCGCTGTGTAGAGGCCGGCCGTGATGTCGCCCTGCGAGATGCCCGGGCGCACCGGTGGTCCATCCGGCTCCCCCGTGATGCTCATAATGCCGCCCATTCCCTGCACGATAATGTCCAGCGCGGGGCGGTTGCGGTCAGGCCCTGTCTGCCCAAATCCGGATGTGGCCGCGTAGATAAGCCGCGGATTGCGTGCGCTAAGCGCCTCGTAGCCCAGCCCGAGGCCGTCCATCGTTCCCGGTGTAAAGTTCTCCATGACCACGTCGGCGTGCTCCACCAGCCTTAGGAAGAGCTCCTTGCCCTCCGGCTTTCTGAGGTCGAGACAGATGCTCTTCTTGCCTCGGTTGATCGAGAAGAAGTAGGTACTCCAATCGCCGATGTACGGACCGGTCGTTCGGGCGACATCGCCATACGGCGACCGCTCGACCTTGATCACCTCCGCCCCCAAGTCGCAGAGGACCATCGAAGCGAAGGGTCCGGCAAGCACCCACGTCAGATCGAGGATTGTGAGACCGGACAGTGGGCCCCGCCGTTCGCGTCTCGTCATCACAACGCAATGATAGCGGTGCGACGGCCAGACGAGCCACAGCCTAAGCCGAGATGAAGACGGGGCGCCGAGCGGGCGCCCCGTGCAGTCTATTCGGTTGTAGGTGGCGGTGTTTTACCAGTTGCCGCCGGAACGCGCCGGCTTCATCTTGGAGAAGCAGTCGCTACAGTAGACCGGCCGGTCCTGGCGCGGCAGGAACGGTACCTGCGTGTTGGTACCGCAATTGTCGCAAACGGCGTCGTACATCTGGCGAGCGCCGCCGTAGCCGCCACCGCCGCCACGGTCGGAGCGCCGGGCCTGCCGGCACGACGGGCAGCGCTTCGGCTCCTGGTATCCCTTGCGGGCGTGAAACTCCTGGTCGTCCGCCGTGAAGGTAAACTCCGCGCCACATTCGACACAGTTCAGCGTTCGGTCAGCGTAAGCCACTCGATGACCTCCTTTGTGGCCTGGTTATCGTCCGGTCATCGAGCTATGGGGTGCTGCGGGTAGGCGCCGACGCGGGACTTTAACCTCGTCTGCGGCGGACGAGCGCCGCAGAAGGTAGACGATTTGCATCGGGCGTATGGTAACACACGTCTCTGAGGCT
>CAYZLC010000189.1:0-3816 GCA_964479365.1 uncultured Dehalococcoidia bacterium | reverse complement strand
AACTTTTGTCGGAAAACGACCAATTTCGCGCACCCACAAGCCCCGGATCAACCAAACAAGCGGTACGACCTCTGACCTCGTACCTCTTATCTCGTACCTCGCACCTTGCCCTTGACCCACTCGCGCGCCCGCACATAAGATTGACTCTCCACCATGGCTGACCTCACGCTCGCCGACGCCGCACAGCGCTACGCCGAGTCGGTCAAGGATAGCTCCTCTCGCCAGTACGCCCTCGCCGAGCTCAACCGCTTCGTCCGCTGGTACGGCCCCGACAAGCTCATCGACAACATGCGCGGCCATGACGTCTCCCTCTACGCCGACGTCCTCGGCCCCGCCAACCCCGACTCCACCCGCAAGGCCGATTACATCCGCTCTTTCTTCGTCTACCTGAAGAAGGACGGCCTCCTCGCGGCGAACCTGGCGCCGCACCTACGCCTCCGCAAAGGCGGCTCCCGGACCACCGGCTCTTCGAGCCAGGCGCTCGCCTCGGTCGAGCTCACCGGCGAAGGAATCGAGGCGCTCAAGACGGAACTCGAGTTGCTCCTCGCTCAACGCGCCGGCGTCCGCGAGGAGATCCGTAAGGCGATGCTGGACAAGGACTTCCGGGAGAACGCCCCGCTGGACGCCGCGAAGGACAAGCAGGGCCACCTCGAGGCCCGCATCCGCGAGGTCGAGACGATGCTCAAACGCGCCGTCGTCATCGAGCAATCCAAAACCGGCGATCGCGTCCAGGTCGGCGCCACCGTACGCGTGCGCAACCTCGCCAGCGACAAAATCACACGCTTCGTGATCGTGGGCCCCACGGAAGCCAACGCTGCCGACGGCCGGATCTCCAGCGTCTCCCCCGTAGGCCGCTCCCTCATCGACCGCGCCGTCGGCGACGAAGTCGAGGTCTCCGCTCCCGCCGGCACGATGCGATTCCGCGTCGAACAGATCGGCGACTGAGGGTCAGGAGTGGACGGTTAGAAGTGGTCGTTTATCTCCGGGTCATCGTAACCCACGATGTACCTCCACGTGCGGATCCCGACCACCGGGATTTCCAGCTCGCGACATAATTTCAGCGCCTCCTCCGCCTTACCCACCGGCACGTACAAGTAAAGCGGCGCCAACTCCGAATACGGCAGCCACTCGAACCGCGCTACGGCCTCGCGCACCGTCTCGTTCGTCTCAACCTCTGCCACGATCTTCGTATTGTTCTCGGGATGCTGGACGACGACGATGTTGGGGTAGGCGACGGCGCCAGTGTTGAGATGCACGCCCATCGAGCGCTGCGGCACGTTAACGTACGTCTTGTAGTCCCGGTACTTCTCAGTCGGGAACTCGAACCGTAGCCGAACGATGTCACGCAGCGCTTTCTGATGCAGCAGGTCGCGCGCCTCGCTGCGGATCGCGGCCGTGGGCGGCACGTAGGCGCGAGGCTGCCCCGTCGCCGGCGGTTGACCCAGGACTTGCGAAAGGAGCAACGTCTGCGGCAGGTTTTCTTTCACGATCGCGGATGCTCTCGCAATCGCGTCGTCGCCAGAGTGATCTTTCTTACTTGTGGGCTCCTGGGTCATACGGTGTCTGCTCCGATCTGCCATTACGTTTGGGAAAAGTATGGCCGACGCCGCAATCACGAGCAAGACCGCCATCGCCTCCGCGCTTGACACCCGCTCCGGCCATTTGTGATATTTGGTACAAGGAACCCCGTGTGACTGTCCCTGCCGTGCCGATCTGCCGTGCCATACCCTGCCCGCCTGCTAGGACCGAGCGCTAATGCACAAGGCCACCACGCTCAAGACGCAGCGCCGCTCGCTATCTCTGCCGTTGCGATGGCGCCCCGGGTTCGAGCTCTTCGCTTTCGCCACGGTCCTGCTGACCTACGGCCTGATCGTGCTCGGCGGCGCCGTTCGGGCCACTGACTCCGGCACAGCTTGCCCGGATTGGCCTTTATGCCACGGGCAGGCTATCCCGCGCCTGGAGGGACACGTCCTGGTTGAGTACTCGCATCGACTGGTGGCTTCCATAGTCGGCGTTCTGATATTCGCGCTCGCCGTCTGGGCCTGGCGCCGCAATCGCGATGATCGTCTCGTGGGCCGCGCTGCCCTCTTCGCCGTTGCTCTCCTCGTGGCGCAGGTTCTGGTCGGCGCGGCGACCGTGAACACGGAAACGGAGGCCTCGGTAGTCGCCCTGCACCTGTCGATAGCGTTGACGTTGTTCGCCACGCTCATCGTCCTGGCGATCGCCTCATCCGGCCCCCGTGTTCTCGCAGCCGGAAGCCTTCCCGTCCTTCCGGTTGTCGTCGCCATTGGCACGTTTGCTCTCATTCTCGTGGGTGCCTACGTATCACAGGAGGGCGCTGGGCTCGCTTACCCGGACTGGCCTCTTTTCGACGGCAAGCTCGTCTCATCCGGCGGGCGATTGGCTGATCTGCACTACGCGCACCGTCTGCTTGCCGCGGGCCTGGGCGTACTGATGGTCGCGCTCGCTGTCCGCACGTGGCGGCGTGGGGAGCCGCCGGTCGTGAGCATCGCCGTTGGCGTCGCGCTCCTGCTCTATTGCGCGCAGGTGTTGGTGGGAGCCGCCAACATCTGGTTCGAGCTAGCCACTTCGCTGCGGATTTCCCACCTCGCGCTGGCGTCCGCCCTCTGGGGCGTGTTAGTTTTCGCAGCAGCATGGAGTCTCCTCAGACCCGGCCCGGGCCGAGAGCTGCCTTGAGATGATCGACGCAGTCGCCACAACCACGCGCGTTGCCCGCGATCTTAACGGAGCCGCGCTCGCCTACGTGCGGCTGACCAAACCGCGTATAGTCATCCTCCTTGTTGTGACGACGATCCCCGCGATGATCCTGGCGGAGCAGGGGGTCCCGTCTCTGTGGCTCATCCTGGCTACCGTCGTCGGCGGCTCCGTAGTAGCCGGCGGCGCCAACGCGATGAACATGTACTTCGATCGGGACATCGACCAGCTTATGTTGCGGACGCAGGACCGGCCGGTTCCTGCCGGTCAGATAGAACCCGAGAAGGCGGCGTTTTTCGGCCTGGTGCTGGCCGCGGCGGGATTCTTCTTCCTTCAGTGGTCCGTTAACCTGCTGGCGGCCGGACTGACTCTCGGCACCTTCGCGTTCTACGTCTTCGTATACACGCTTCTCCTCAAACGCACGACGTCCCTCAACATTGTCATCGGTGGGGCGGCAGGCGCTATGCCGCCGGTCATCGGTTGGGCCGCCGTCACCGGCGAGGTAGCCGTGCCGGCCCTGATCATGTTCGCTATCGTCACGATCTGGACTCCCCCCCATTTCTGGGCGCTCTCCCTCAACTACAGCAGCGACTATCAGCGGGCGGGCGTCCCCATGTTGCCTGTCGTGGCCGGGCCGGACGCTACGCGGCGCCAGATCTTCCTCTACTCCGTAGCCCTGGTCGTCACATCCTTGCTCCTGGTCATCTGGAGCGACGCCGGGCTCGTTTACCTCTCAGCGGCGGCATTGCTCGGTGCCGGCTTCCTTTACTTCGCGTTTCGCCTCTTACGCCTGTCTTCAGCACGGGCATCCGCCGATCTGTTCCGTTACTCAATCGTCTACCTGGCACTGCTTTTCGGGGCCATTGCTGTCGATTCCTTGTTGAAATGACCCGACTTGCTCCACGTGGCGCGGTGGGACATCATATCTGCGGAGCGGCGCTGGTAGAACGCCCTCCGATTCGAACTGTGGATGCCTGTGAGTAAGCTACGCCTTCCACACCTGCGCTCTAGCCACGCTTTCTTTGCGCTTCTTGCACTATTGCTCATCGGACTCCTGGCCTCGGGCTGCATCGGCGACACCGACACGCCGCAGAACACGCT
>CAYZLC010000188.1:0-3847 GCA_964479365.1 uncultured Dehalococcoidia bacterium | reverse complement strand
CATCCGACGCGCCGCTTCCGCCAAGCCGCTTGTCATTCTGAAGGGCGGGCGCACAGCCTCCGGCACGCGCGCCGTTATGTCGCATACAGCCAGCCTCGCCGGCTCGCTCGCGGTGTTCGATTCGCTCTGCCGGCAGGTGAACGCTGTCCGCGTCAACAGCGTCGAGGAGATGGCCGACCTCGCCGTCGCCTTCCGCTTCCTTCAACCCTACCTCTCGGAGAAAGCTGCGGGTTTCAACCCGCAGACCAACCCTCGAACCAACTCGCAGACAGACCGCGGCGATGTTCATGTGGCTCAGGATCCCAGCCCTGAGCGAGGCGGGACAGGCGGCGTCGCCGTCGTCGGCGGTGGCGGCGGTTTCAGCGTCTTCGCCGCCGATGAGATCGACGACGCGGGGCTCGACTGCCCCGTCCTGCCGGAGCACACGCAGAAGGCGCTGGGAGAGATCAACCCCGTAGCCGGCACCAGCGTCCGCAATCCGGTGGACACGATCGCCATCTTCGAGCCCACCAAACTGGAGCAGACTCTGCGCATCATCGGCGAAGCCGAGAACATCGACGTCATCCTGTACCACACGAGCTTCAGCTGGGGCCGCGGCCGCCGCTCGATGGCGATGCTGGGCGCCGATCCTATCACCTACATGCAGATGCAGGTCCAGCAGATGGTGAAGGCGCGAGCCGCGTCGGGCACGCCCATCGTCGTCGTCCTCCGCCCGCCGCAAGACGTCGAGAGCATGGAGCGCACCGCCGCCTTCCAGGAGAAGTGCTGGCGGGCGGGCTTCCCGGTCTTCCCCACCATTCCACGCGCCGCCAATGCCATCGCCAAAACGCTGCGTTGGACGCGGGTCCGCTCATCCTGAGGAGTCCTTCGGCAGAAGGACGTCTACGAAGGACGCGCGCGAAGAATCCTAAGAACCTTTCGGCGCCTCAGGCGTTTACACCAGAGAGAACCGCGCCTCCCTGTGCGCGCATCCGCTAATGACTAGGAGGACTCACTCATGCGAATAGTTAGTCTGGCAATGCCAGCGGCGCTGGCATTGCTCATGCTCCTGGTGGGCCTCACGGCCGCGAATCCGCGCCCGGCCAGCGCGGTCCTAGTGCCAGAGGACCTCTCGGGCCCGCTTACGCCGAATGACCTGGCCACCCAGCTTGTCGGCGCGGGAGTAACCGTCTCCAACGTCACCTACGTCGGTGCGGACGTGGCCGCAGGGCGCTTCACCGGTGGCACCGGCATCATCGGCTTCGACGCCGGGGTCGTGCTCAGCTCTGGCAACATCGCCGACACCGTCGGCCCCAACTCGTCTGACAGCGCGGGCGTGGATAACCTCCAGCCCGGCGACGCGAACCTCACGGCTCTCGCCGGCGCCCCCACCTTCGACGCCTCCGTTCTCGAGTTCGACTTCGTCCCGTCGGCGAGTACCATCACCTTCGACTACGTCTTCGCGTCGGAGGAGTACAACGAGTTCGTGCACGATATCTACAACGATGTTTTCGCTTTCTACGTCAACGGCACTAATTGCGCCACCGTTGGCGCCGCGCAGCCCGTCTCCATCAACACCATCAACAACGGCAACCCCTTCAACACGGACCCGCGCGAGAACTCCGCGCTCTACCGCAACAACGATGTCAGCGACGGCGGCGGCTCCATCGATACCCAGCTGGACGGCCTGACCGTGGTCCTCACGTGCACAGCGACGGTGAACGCCGGGGTCACGAACCACATGAAGCTTGCCATCGCCGACGCCAGCGACGAGATCTACGATGCTGTCGTCTTCCTGGAAGCCGGCAGTCTTCAGGTTCAGACGCCATCACCTTCGCCCTCTCCCACACCGGGCCCAACCCTGGCCGCGACGGCGTCGCCTACCGCGAGCCCTACGCCGACGGCGGCCGCCCCGGCGCAACTGCCGGGGACAGGCGGACCCGCCAGCGGTACTGCCAGCGGTTGGTTGCTCGCGATCGCCGCCATCACCTTGCTCGCCGTGATCACGGGAGTCCTGGCGCTTACGAGGCGCCCGCGCCGCATGTAGGGCGCAGCTGCTGAGTGAATCGGTGAGGGGGGCGGGTTGGACCCGCCCCCCTCGTCTTTCTAGCGCCGTCCGAACTGGCGCGCCAGCGCCTCCGCGCTGAGGTGGATCATCGTCGGCCTCGGTGCGGGCACCTGTTCGGCGCCTCGCTCTCCTCCAGCTGCCGCACCAGCTCCCGCATCTCGTCCAGCGAGAGCGTCTTCCCCGCGCGGATAGCTCCGTGACACGCCGGCGACATCGCCACCCGGTCCCGCCGGTCACCCTCGCCCTCTTCGAGCATCGTATCCCGCCTCCGGCACGCCCATCGTCGTCGTCCTCCGCCCGCCGCAGGACGCCGAGAGCATGGAGCGCACCGCCGCCTTCCAAGAGAAGTGCTGGCAAGCGGGTTTCCCCGTGTTCCCCGACGATCCCGCGGCGGCGAACGCTGTCGCGAAGACGCTGCGCTGGCAGGAGGGGCGGGAGGAGACCTGACTGACCACGGGCCAGGCTTGGCCTGACACACAGAAGCGGCATTTCGTTTTTGCGTTTTTGTGGTTTGCGTGGACGACGTTTTCTAGAATTGACTTTCCGTATATCGCGCGCGGGTGAGCTGAGCGGCTTAAAGCTCAGGACATAGAGTACGCCGTTGACACGGTGTACACAAGCGGCGAAAATGACTATGGATGCCGAATCAGATGAGGAGGCCTGACATGACCAGACGCGTATCGGCTCGCGAGGCACGGTCTCGCTTCGCTGAGTTGACCGACAGGGTGCGCTACACCGGTGAGCCCGTCATCGTGGAGAAGCAGGGCCAACCGTTCGTCGCATTGATCAGCGTGGAGGACCTGGACGCCCTGGAGCGCTTGCGGGCGCACGAGCGACAAGAGGATTTTAGCCGGCGCGCTGCCCGCGCGGCTCGTGAGGCCGGTGTCGCCGAGCCCAGCGAGCAGGAGATTGTCCAGGCGGTGCAGGCTACCCGCGAGGCCGCCTACCGCGAGCGGTATGGCGCAGCGTAGGCTCCGGGTCGCCCTGGACGCCAACGTGCTCATCGCCGGTATCCGGCTGCCTCGCTGGCCTCACGAGGTGATGCGGGCGGCGCTGGCGAGCTATTTCGACCTGGTTCTGCCCGAACAAGTAATCGCCGAGGCCCGGCGGCATCTCGAAGCCGCCGCTCAGGCGGAGGTGATCGAGTTCTTCCTGGCCAGCTCGGGCTACGAAGAGCTCCCGATGCCGCCCGCCGACCTCGTGCGCCAGCAGAGCGACCTGGTGCGCAGCGAGAAGGACGTGCCCATCGCCCTGACCCTGCTGGCCAGCGACGTGGATATCTTCGTCACTAACGACCGGGACTTCACGGACCCGGACGCCACGGCCCAGCGCTTTCGCGACCGGGTACGCGTCATGCTCCCCGCGGTCTTTCTACGCGAGGTTCTGGGCTGGCGCGCAGAAGATCTAGAGGCGATTCGGAACCGCACGTGGCCGGACCTGCTCGTTGAAGAGCGGGATGAGGACAACGATGGCTAGCGCAGCCAGCGCCTGTGCGCGTACCACCCGCCGGCCACGAGCGCCGCCGCAACCGCAGCCGCGATCGGTTCTGCGCGATCGCCTCCCGACGGATCCGACACGCCGGCCGGCGAGTCGGAGGAGCCGGCCGCAAGCCCCGCGATGCCGCCGACGGGGACAGGCGTCGGCGATGGGGTGGGCGATGGTGTGGCCACAGGGATCGGCTGCCAGTCTGGATAGCCGTCATCGGCGGGGTTGTTGCTCAACCTGGTCTGCCCGCTGCCGTCTGCGTTCATCACGTAGATCTCGGAGATGTCGTCCCGGTTGCTTTGGAAGGCGACCTTG
>CAYZLC010000187.1:0-3917 GCA_964479365.1 uncultured Dehalococcoidia bacterium | reverse complement strand
CCGTCGGCACGAGTCCGCCTCCTCCTTCCCCTCCGCCAAGTCCGCCGCCAGCCCCGTCGCCGTGCAAGTCGAAGAAGAACCCGAAATGCCTCGCCGACGACGCTAGGAGGGTTTGGCGAAACGCGACACGGGTTAGGGTGCGCCCATGCTCATGAACGCGCTCCTAAGGGTACTGACTCCGCTGCGGTGGCTCAGAAAGATCCTGGCCTTGCTCCGTGAACTTCGCACCCATGAGCAGGGGCTTCTCAGCGTCCGCGATTTGACGGCCCGCGAGCTTCGTCACAACGCCGAGGCCGCTGAGAACTACGAGCAACAGCAGTGGTCGATAGGCAACGTCCAACAATCGCTTCAGTTCGGCAAATGGGATCACCACGGCGCTGAATGGTCAGCCCTGCGCAAGCGCAATGAGGCGCTATGGCATGAGGTTGCCGATGCTTATGAAGCCCTGAGAAAGACCCAGGCTTTTGGTGGCGCCCCTCCTAATAGCGAGATGCTCTATGACCTGGCGCGACGAGTGGGCGAGGCGGAGCTTTGACGCTCTTACGCCGCCAGTTGAACGGCGCGCGCCCGGCTGAGCGCCTGCGCGAGTCGGGCGAGCATGGTGAGGTCGGCGTGAAGCTGTACGCGCTCAAGCCCCCGGACACGCAGGGGAGAGAGGCCGTAGTCGTGCTTCAAGCGACCGAAGGTGCGCTCCACAGCGCCCCGGCCTGCGTAGAGGTCACGAAACCGTTGCGTGTGGCGCGGGACTCGCGGGATGAGGCGGCTTGCACGCTCGCAAGTCGGCAGGACGAGTTGCTTCCCGCGCACGCCCCGAAGCGGAATGACCGGGTGGCAGCCGCGCGCCTCGCACTCGTCGTGGACGCGGGTGTTGTCGTAGCCCTTGTCAGCCGCGCACGTCTCGGGCCTGAAGCCGCGAGCATGGAGCGCGTCGAGGAGCGGAGCGACGTACAGGGACTCGTTCCGCTTGGCCGTCTCGATCCGCCACGCGAGCGGAAGCTCCGTCCGAGCGCACACAGCGGCGTGGATCTTGAACCCGTAGAAGGAACCGGCGGCTCTTGTCGAGACAGCGGAGCGGTGGCCCCAGGAAGCATCGGCATCGGCGTACCGTTCGCGCTCGGGGCCGCCGTCACGGACGAACCGGTGGCCGTTCGCGTAGGCGGGAAGGTCGGAGGCGTCAATCGCCACGTCCCGGCCAAGCTCGGGAAGCTCGGCATGGAGGGACGTGGCGATCCGATCGAGACAGTCCGCGAGCAGCGGACGGTTCTCGCGCAGCTTCCGGGCGAAGCGGTAGCAAGCCCAGATGCTCGGCTTGCCGCCGAGCGCCTGCGACAAGCCGGGATGCTCCTCGATCAGCGCGGCAACCCATGTCCAGGTCGGGAGCGCGAACAGCGTCTTGACGAGACACGCTCCGACGAGGGTGCGAGCGCCGTAGCCCTTGCGTCCCGTCCAGCGGAGCGCGTCAAGCTCGCCGATAAGGGCTGTTACTTCGGGGGAGTCGAGGATTACCGCGACGTCGCCGACAGCCGTGCGACGCGCTACCTTTCCAGTTGCCATTCGAGCTACACCTCGGATGGTCACGCCCCCGGCAGTGCCAACTGCGCGGGGGCTCTTTTTGCCGTATTTGCAGGACTAAGTCTACTGTGGGCATCGGACGGCACAGGTCCGAACACCCGCCCCTTTGGGGGTCCCCACAGCCTGCATGGCGGGGCGCCGTCTGAGGGCGCCGTCAGTGGGCGCCGCTACAAAGGCGGTACTACCGCATCGGGCAGCAAAGGCCGATACTGTCCACACAATCGAGTAGCCCCAGCGGGATTCGAATCCGCTTCTCCCGGTTTTGAGCCGGGCGTCCTACCCATAGACGATGGGGCCTCGCGAACCGGAGAGGGAGGCCGTTTCCCTGAACAAGAGCGGCCTCCCAATCCGGGGTATTCGTCACATCATCGAGCCGTTACCGGACGGGTCAATCGTCGGACTTTCATCGCTGACCACCTCGCGGACTTCCGCCGGGAAGCGGTAGACACCCTTCTTGCTCGTCCGCGCGGCCTCGCCCTTCGCGATCAGACGAGCCACGGCCACCTCGGCACCCTTCCGCGAGGTGAACCAGTCACGCTCCTTCATTTCCTCCACGATCTCGGAAAGCGACCACAATCCCGGCCGCTCGGCGACGATCACGCGCACGGCCTCCCGGCCGCGCGGCTGGCCGATCTTCTGGGAGGGCCAGATCAGCACGCCCTCCCGTTCTCCCTGATCAAGCTCGGCAGTTGGTTCGCTGATCGGCACCAACACATCGGCTGCATGGCCGTTCAGCTCCCGCAGGCCCTCCGCGATCTTCCTCAGTGCTCCGGCGATACGTTCGGCGTTGGCCAGTTGTCGCTCCACGTCATCGAGCGACAGAGGCGCCATCATCGTCATCGTCCTCACCTCCAGCGTGTCGGTCACACGCTGGAGGATAGAAATCCGGGCGGCTGTTACCTGTTCCCGCTCAGGGTGGGGGCGGCCACGCTATCCCGGGCGTTTCGTCAAACCCTCCTAGTACGCAAGCGTTGAAGGTGGCCTGCCACGAGTTCGGTCACGCCCTCGGCCTCTCCCACCGTTACGACTACCTGTCGTGCATGACGCAAGGGTCGGCGCCCACGTCCCCGGACACGCACGACATGGAGGAGCTCGCCGTCATCTACGAGCACGCAGATGGCTGACTGGTACGCGATCGTCCGTGACGCGGACGGCGTTCTGCTCGGCTACGGCACTGTCCTCCCGGACACGCTCCCGCCAGGCTCAGTGCTTGTCGGCCCGACCCCTGACCGGCAGGACCAGGGCTTCTACTGGAACACGCTCACGCGCGCGTTTGACATTCCGATCCCGCCGCCCGTTCTCGTCGACCGCTTGCAGGACTTGGCGGCGCACCCGTACGTGTCGGATGTGTGGTCACGCCTCACTCCGGCGCAACGGGTGAAGCTGAGAAAGCTGATCGTGTGGCTGCTCGCCACCCACCGTTTCCGGCAGCAGCTCGAGGAGACCTCACTTGATCCGGCCGAAGGCTGGCCGACCGATCCTTCTGTGGTGGTCGAATGACCTTGTGGACGCCGCCGCAGCAGTTCTCGTTGTACGACTCGAACCTGACCGTTCCTGCCACCGGGGCGATGGGAACTATTGTCACGGCAGGCACGCCGGCGCACACGAAGAATGCGACGTACACGCAGTTGATTGCCGCCACCACGTTCGACTGCTACTGGATCGAAATCCACATGTCGGAGGTGGTCGTCGCCTCCACCGATACGGGCACGCTCGTTGACATTGCTATTGGAGCTGCGGCGGCGGAACAGGTAATCATCCCGAACCTGAACGCCGGCCATGCCGCCTCTTACACCGGCACCACTGTCGGCGGACAGAAATATGCTTTCCCGCTTTACATCCCGTCTGGTTCAAGGATATCGGCAACGTCGCAGGCGGTCACGGCGTCAGATACCGTCGTCGTCTGGGTGAAGCTGTACGGCGGTCCGAAAACCCCGGTGTGGTCGGGGCAACAGGTTGTTGACTACGGCACCAGTCTCGCGGCGAGCCAGGGCGTCCAGGTGACACCAGGAGCTAGCGGCGCGGAGGGAGCATGGACGCAGATCGTTGCGGCCACATCGCAGAATCACTCGTTCTTGAGTGCGGGCGTGGCTGGTCTGGACGCGGTGATCGGTCTTCAGGTCTTGCTACTAGACATCGGAGTGGGGGCAGCCACGGAGGCAGCCATCTATGAACACGGGGTTTTCGTAACGAGTACTGCAGAAGCCCTTAGCCAGCCGTTCCCGTTTTGTGTTTGGCATCCCGTTCTGTCGGGAGATCGTCTGGCGGCGCGAATCTCGGGGAGTGGGGCGGCTCAGGACTGTGACGTGATCCTCTACGGCGTTTCATAGGAGTATCTGAATGGC
>CAYZLC010000186.1:0-3925 GCA_964479365.1 uncultured Dehalococcoidia bacterium | reverse complement strand
TCACCGCCTCCTTCACCTTCGGGTCGTCGAGGTGCAATTTGCCGTCCTTGGTGACCAGGTCCTGGCCGCCATACGCGATCAAAAAATAGTTGAACACGTTGTTGGGATCGGCCCCGTTGGTGGTCACATTGAGACCGAGGCCGTAGACGTTGCGCACGCGCTGGGCACGCAAATTCTTCTGCACCTCCTTGAAGAAATCGTAATAGGCATCCCAGGTCTTCGGGATGTCCGCCACCTTGAAGCCGGCCTTCTCGACCAGCGACCCCCAGACATGGTTGGGTAATACGTTGGTCGTATAGGGCACGCCGTAAAAGCTGCGCTTTTTCGTGACGCTGTTATAGCAGTTCATGTTGAGCAGCGCGGTCTCGGTGAATTCCTCCCGTTGCGTCGCTATGACGTCGCTCACATCGACCAGCTTGTCGTCCCAGGCGAACAGCGCGACGACCTCGCCCGGGTTGGCGGGGAAAAAATCCGGGACAACGCCGCTGGTCACCGCCGAGACGATCTTCTGGCGCTGCGGCGCGAACGGCATGATGCTGAGGTCGATCTTGTTGCCGCTGGCCTTCTCGTAATCCGCGATGATCTTCTTGACCGAGATATCCTCTTCCTGGACGAAACCCTGCGCCCACCACACCTCCGCGGTCTTGGCCTGCGCGTTGGCGATATAGGGGCGCGCCAATGCTCCGGCCGCGGCAAGAGCGAGGGAGCCGCGAAGCACCGAACGCCTGGTCCGATTCGTCATGTCCGTCTTCCTTTCCATTCACACCGCGGACCGAATCGCCGCCCGCATTCTGGTTGTCGTTTCCCAGCGCAACGTTAGGAGGCCATCGGCAGACTCAAACGCTCTTCGCTGCCGCCCGTCACCGGGCTCGTCCCTTGGCCATCCCGGGGTCCGCGCGCTGCGCCGCGCGCGCAGACCGCAATACCGCGCCTTCGATATGCCGCTCAGCCCTGCGCGATCGGGTATTTGGCAAAAATCTCCGCGACCCGCTTAAACGCCTTCTCGGCGGCCGCCTGCGGTGCCATGCCGCCCTGGATGATGTCCATCCAGCCGGTCATAAAGACATGCTCGTTCTGGACCTGGGCATAGGCCGGGTTGTAGACCCAGAATTGCGGCAGGGTCGGCCCGAGCACGCCCTGCTCGACGTACGCCTTCCGGTGCGGGTCGGCGAACCACCACGGGTCATCCTTGACGATCGAGGGCATGCACGGGATGTTCCGGCCGAGCCCGGTTTTCAGCCACTCGTTGTTGACCTTCGGCTGGATGAAATATTTCAGGAAATCCTTGGCGACCTCGACGTTTTTTGCCCCCTTCGGGATCACGCCGGCGAAGTTACCGGCCTGGCTCGGCACCGGCTTGCCCTCGTTGCTGAGCGCCAGGCCCATCGTGACGATATTGTCGTAATCCTCCTTCCTGCCCATCGACAGCACCGCGACCTCGGTCGAGATCGTGCCGTCGAGGTCCATGACGATGGTTTTGGCGTGAAAGGCGTTGTTGTCGTCGGCGTCGTTCCAGTTGATCGCGCTCGGCGGCACAAAGACTTCCTTGTAGGCGGTCGTCGGATAGGTCATCGCCTTGATCACCGCCTCCTTCACCTTCGGGTCGTCGAGGTGCAATTTGCCGTCCTTGGTGACGATACCCCCTCCGCCATAGGCGGTCATGAAATAGTTGAACACGTTGTTGGGATCGTTGCCGTTGGTGGTCACGTTCAAGCCAAGGCCATAGACGTTGCGTACGCGCTGGGCGCGCAGCTTTTTCTGCACGTCCTTGAAGAAATCGTAATAGGCATCCCAGGTCTTCGGAATGTCTTCCATCTTATAGCCGGCCTTCTCGACCAGCGGCCGCCAGACATGGTTCGGTAATACCGTTTGGGTCAGGGGCACGCCGTAAAAGCTGCGCTTTTTCGTGACGCTGTTATAGCAAAAGGAGTTGGTCAGCGCGATCTCGGTGTACTCTTCCCGTTGCGTCGCCACCACGTCGCTGACATCGACCAGCTTGTCGTCCCAGGCAAACAGCGCCATGATCTCGGCCGGTTGGTTGACGACGAAATCCGGGACGACGCCGCTGGTCACCGCCGAGACGATCTTCTGGCGCAGCGGGGGCGCAGGCATGATGCTGAGGTCGATCGTGTTACCGCTCGCCTTCTCGTAATCCGCGATGATCTTTTTGATCGAGATATCCTCTTCCTGGACGAACCCCTGCGACCACCACATTGTCATGGTCTTGCCCGCGGCGTTGGCGATATAGGGGCGCGCCAAGGCTCCGGCCGCGCCCAGCGCGAGCGAACTGCGAAGCACCGAGCGCCGCGTCAAATTGGCCATCTGCGTCTCCTTCCCTGCTGGCGCCGCCGGATCGTTGGGGCGCGCTCTGATCGGTCGTCTCCTGCCACGCCCCGCTGAACCCTACGCGATCGGATATTTCGCGAAGATCTCGGTGACCCGCTTGAACGCCTTCTCCGCGGCCGCCTGCGGGGCCATGCCGGCCTGGATGATGTCCATCCAGCCGGTCATGAAGACATGCTCGTTCTGGACCTGGGCAAAGGCCGGGTTGAAGACCCAGAATTGCGGGATGGTCGGGCCGAGCAGGCCCTGCTGGACATAGGCCTTTCGGTGCGGGTCGGCGGACCACCACGGGTCATCCTTGACGGTCGAGGCCATGCAGGGGATGTTCCGGCCGAGCCCGGTTTTCAGCCACTCGTTGTTGACCTTCGGCTGGATGAAATATTTCAGGAAATCCTTGGCGACCTCGACGTTTTTTGCCCCCTTCGGGATCACGCCGGCGAAGTTACCGGCCTGGCTCGGCACCGGCTTGCCCTCGTTGCTGAGCGCCAGGCCCATCGTGACGATATTGTCGTAATCCTCCTTCCTGCCCATCGACAGCACCGCGACCTCGGTCGAGATCGTGCCGTCGAGGTCCATGACGATGGTTTTGGCGTGAAAGGCGTTGTTGTCGTCGGCGTCGTTCCAGTTGATCGCGCTCGGCGGCACAAAGCGTTCCTTGTAGGCGGTCGTCGGATAGGTCAGCGCCTTGATCACCGCTTCCTTCACCTTCGGGTCGTCGACGTGCAATTTGCCGTCCTTGGTGACTAGGTCCTGGCCGCCATAGGCGGTCAGGAAATAGTTGAACACGTTGTTGGGGTCGCCGCCGTTGGTGGTCACGTTGAGACCGAGGCCATAGACGTTGCGCACGCCCTGCGCGCGCAATTTCTTCTGCACGTCCTTGAAGAAATCGTAATAGGCGTCCCAGGTCTTCGGGATGTCCTCGATCTTATAGCCGGCCTTCTCGACCAGCGGCCGCCAGACATGGTTCGGTAATGCTGTTTGAGTAAAAGGTACGCCGTAAAAGCTGCGCTTTTTTATGACGCTGTTATAGCAATAGCTGTTGGTCAGCGCGGTCTCGGTGTACCCCTCCCGTTGCGTCGCCACGACGTCGCTGACATCGACCAGCTTGTCGTCCCAGGCAAACAGCGCGATGATCTCGCCCGGCTGGTTGGGGAAAAAATCCGGGACGACGCCGCTGGTCACCGCCGAGACGATCTTCTGGCGCTGCGGCGCGAACGGCATGATGCTGAGGTCGATCTTGTTGCCGCTGGCCTTCTCGTAATCGGCGATGATCTTTTTGATCGAGATATCCTCTTCCTGGACGAAGCCCTGCGACCACCACATTATCATGGTCTTGGCCTGCGCGTTGGCGATATAGGGCCGCGCCAGGGCTCCGGCCGCGCCCAAGGCGAGGGTGCTGCGAAGCACCGAGCGCCGTGTCGGATTGGCCATCTGCGTCTCCTTTCCTGCTGGCGCCGCGGAGCCGTTGCGGGCGCGTTGGATGACCCCGCTCAACCCTGCACGATCGGGTATTTCGCGAAGATCTCCGTGACCCGCTTGAACGCCTTCTCGGTCGCCGCCTGCGGGGTCATGCCGCCCTGGA
>CAYZLC010000185.1:0-3977 GCA_964479365.1 uncultured Dehalococcoidia bacterium | reverse complement strand
ACGATCACGAAGTCGTCCGCGAAACGAATCAGGAATGCCCGGCCCACCAGACGCGGTTTCACCTCGTGCTCGAACCACTCATCCAGCACATAGTGCAAGTAGATGTTGGCCAAGAGCGGCGAGATGACACCTCCCTGCGGGGTGCCCTCGTCCGGGTGCGTGAGCGATCCATTCTCCCACACGCCCGCGTTCAGCCATTTGCCGATCAATCGAAGCACCACTCCGTCACGAATCCGTCGCTGAAGCAACTCCCGCAGCATCGGTCGCTGCAGGGTGTCGAAGAACTTGCGAATGTCCACGTCGAGAATCCACCCGCCGCCGAATTGCATCAGCCCTTCACGCAACGCCGCCAACGCCTGGTGTGCGGAGCGGCCGGGCCGAAAGCCGTACGAGCACGGCAAGAAATCCTGCTCGTAGATCGGCTCCAGCAACATCGCGACCGCCCGTTGCAACACTTTGTCCTCGAACGTCGGGATGCCGAGCGGTCGAGTCTCCGTGCTGCCCGGCCCTTTCGGGATGTGTACCCGTCGGACCGGCGGGGCGAAGTACGTGCCCGACTTCGCGCGGTCGATGAGCGACTGGAGATTCGTCTCCAGGTTCGCTTCATATTCCGCCGCCGTCTGCCCGTCCACGCCCACCGCACCGTCCTTGCGTGTGCGACCGAATGCGGTTTCGAGCCAATGAAAATCGAGGTAGTGGTTCAGCGACAGGATCGCACGTTCCCGCGACTGCTTCGCGAGTTCTGCTATCCGCTGTTGTCGCGTGTACACGGTTTCAAACTTCGGCGAGTCTGCCATGTTTCCCTCCAGCGGTTCCATCACCGATCGCCCGCACGGCGTCCCGCGACGCCGTACGTTTTCCCTTCCCTCCACGGGGTTCCCACGGAGAGGGTTCCCCCGCTTCGTCGGTACTACGGAGCGATGCGACTCCTGTCCGCACATCTCGCCGCACTCGGTTTCCTTCGTGCGGCGATACCACGCCTGGCTCGCACGTTCGCTCCCAGCCCCCGCGAACCGAAGGGCCGGGCCTGGAGTTGTTCGCCCGGTGTCTCCGGCCGGGACAATGGCGTGGATGCGACAGGTCTCTCACGTTCCTGGGGAATCCTCTGTGCTCTTGCCGTGCTCTGCGACCCCGGCAGGACCCGTGCATCAGGCCATGCAATGCACGGACACGGCCCCCGCGTTCAGCCACGACGAAGGCTCGCTGCGTTGAGGGGATTTCGAGGCTCGATCGCACGGCTTCGGCACTCGCTGTCTACGCCTCGCGGCCCGGAGTCACCTCCGAGCCACGCAAGACTCGCTTCCGGCCGCCGGCCAGCTCTACCGGGCGGGATTGGTTACCCGCAGGATTCCAACGAAAGGTTTCGAGTATGCTTCCTTACATAACTGTCCTCCTTTTCCCAAGTTTTACGTGACGCGAGGCTGACGCCCACCGTTCACCAGAGGAGGCCGACGCTTGATCGGTCCGTTTCCGACTCCGCTTGCTCAGCCCTACTACGCCCCCGTGAAGAGCGGCCGGATGATCTCGCCGCTGTTGAGTCGCAACGGCCGGCCCAGGCGGTCGCGGACTTCCGCATCCGCGTCCACACCCAGGGCGGAGTAGATGGTTGCACCCAGGTCCGAAGGGTAGTAGCCGCGCGAGGCGGGGTAAGCACCGATCTTGTCCGATGTGCCGATCACCTGACCGCCGTGTACGCCGCCGCCGGCCGCCCAGGCGAAGAATACTCCCGCCCAATGGTCACGGCCGTCGGGCACGTACTGCGGTGTGCCGACGTTGCCGCCCAACTTCGGCGTACGCCCGAACTCGCCCAGCATCAGCACGAGTGTCTCGGCCAGCAGGCCCAGCGACTCCAGGTCGTCGAGCAGGGCGGCGACCGCGCGGTCCAGCGGCGGCAGAAGCCGATCCTTGAGTTGCTGGCAATTGGAGTTGTGCGTGTCCCAGTTGTTCATGTTGCCCATGTTGGCCTGCACGATCGGCACCCCGGCCTGCACCAGCCGCCGGGCCAGCAACAGCGACTGGCCGAACATGTGCCGGCCGTAGCAGTCCCGCACTTGGTGTGGCTCGCGGTCAATGGCGAATGCCTGGCCGACGCGCCCAGAGGTCAGGACCGAGAAGGCGAGATCCTGCTGCTGGGTTAGATTCCGCGGCTCGGCCAGACTGGCCAGGTTCGCCCGCTGCCGATCGACCTCTCGGAGCAACGCGCGGCGGTCGTCCACCTGGTTCACGGTCACGCCAGCGGGCAGGGTCAGATCTTCCACGCGAAAGCCGGGCTCGTTCGGGTCTCTGCGGACATGCCACGGATCGTAACGGGGCCCGAGCACGCCCGCGTGCTGCCCGGAGAAGCCGTAGCCGTTGTTCAGGTAGGTCGGCAGCATGACGCCATTGGGGATGCCGTCGCCGCGCGGCCGGACGTAGTCCAGACCCGAGGCGAAGCACGGCCAGTCGTTGCGCGACGCCATGTGCGTCGAGCCGAGCGGCATCTTGTCGATGCCGGTCAGCACCATGTGCGTGGCATGCTCGTGGCTGGGCAGGCCGTGCGTCATGGAGCGGATGACCGCCCACCGGTCCGCCCGTTCGGCCAGCATGGGCAGATGCTCACAGACCTGCACGCCCGCGGCCCGCGTGGCGATCGGCTTGAACGTGCCACGGACCTCGGCCGGCGCTTCCGGCTTCAGGTCGAAGGTGTCGATGTGGCTCGGTGCCCCAGTAAGAAAGATCAGGATGACCGACTTGGCTCGACGAGCCGGCTGCTCGCTGCCGGGAGCGGCCTTCACCTGCCCTGCCAGCAGCGCGGGCAGACCCAGCCCCAGCAGCCCCGAGTAGCCCACCTGCAGCAGCTCACGCCGCGTGACGCCGGTTGTGTGCCGATGCTCGATTCGGAAAGCGG
The DNA here is from genome assembly GCA_964479365.1 of uncultured Dehalococcoidia bacterium. Classification (GTDB taxonomy): domain Bacteria; phylum Chloroflexota; class Dehalococcoidia; order SM23-28-2; family RBG-16-64-32; genus CF-163. The sequence continues at coordinate 1,090 of CAYZLC010000185.1, read as the reverse complement.
TCATGCTTTGGTCCTCAGGGAATGCGGCCTGTCTCGCCTGCCTCATTGTATCTATGTGCGTTGATGGGTCCAAGTTGGATCGGTAGACTGCACCACATCTCGTGCTTCTCGCCAGGACAACCGGAGGGATTACCATGCTGCAGATCCAAGCCGAGCCGAGGACCCGATGAATCCCACGGCACGACTGAATCGCCGCCAACTGCTCTGCGCAACCGCTGGCGCACTATCCCTGGCCGCTTGCCGCGGCAGCCGTGTCGTCCGCGCCGCTGATCCGTCCCGCCCTCGCGTCGCGGCCGTGATCACCGAGTTCACGCATCGCAGTCATGCCCATGTGATCCTGGAAAATTTCCTTGAGCCGTACTACTTCAATGGAAAGTTGACCGAGTCGGGAATCGACGTTGTCGGTCTCTATGTCGACCAGTTCCCCGCCGGACGTGACATGGCGCGCGAGGTCGCGAAGCAGTACAAGATCGAGATTTTCCCCACTATCGCCGAGGCACTGCGGCTTGGCGGCAAAGAGCTGGCGGTCGACGGCGTGCTGTCGATCAGCGAGCAAGGCAAGTATCCGGTGAACGACCGCGGGGCGATCATGTATCCGCGAAAGCGATTCTTCGACGAGATCGTCGCCGTGTTTCGCCAGAGTGGCTGCGTCGTCCCGCTGTTCAGCGACAAACATCTATCGTACCGCTGGGACTGGGCCGACGAGATGGTGCAGGTCACGCGGGAGCTGAAGATTCCCTTCATGGCGGGCAGCTCGGTGCCGTTGGCTCAGCGTCGTCCGCCGCTGGAGTTGCCGGACCAAGCGGTGATTGAAGAGGCGGTCTCGATCCACAGCGGCCCGCCGGAGGTCTATGACTTCCACGGACTGGAAGTGCTTCAATCCATGGTCGAAACGCGGCGCGGCGGCGAGACGGGCGTCAGCAAAATTCAACTGCTCGAAGGGGACGCCGTCTGGCAAGCGGCCGACGACGGACGTTGGAGCTACGCCCTGGCCGAAGCGGCGATGCGAGCCCAGGCGGGCAAGGACGTCGGGCGGCTCGAGGACTTCGTCGAGCCCGCGGACAGCAAGCGGCATCCGGTCCATGCCATC
>CAYZLC010000184.1:2352-3980 GCA_964479365.1 uncultured Dehalococcoidia bacterium | reverse complement strand
AGAAAGCGGACGGGATGGTGCGTCCCGAGCGGCTGCGCGCCGATCCGGAACACGCGCTTTTCCGTGATCGTCACTTCGGCGCGCCCGCCCTCGCGAAGAGCGGCAAGTCCCGCAGCCCGCCTATGCGTTCGACGCTGTAATCGGGCGCAATCGGCCCCGGCTCGGGTTCGTCGGCTGTCGCCTCGACCGGCTCGCCGGCCGGCGGCCGCGCCCACACGGCGATCATGCCCAGCGTCTTCGCGCCCTCCACGTCAGCGCGCAGGCTATCGCCGACCATGACTGACTCCTCGGCCTCCACGCCCATCTGTTCGAGCGCGTAGTGGAAGATCCGCGGGTGTGGCTTCATGTAACCGACGTCGCAGGAGATAGCCGTAGTCTCGAACAGGTCTGTCAGGCCGAGGTCGCGCATCTCCTCGTGAAAGCGGCGGCCGCTGTAACCGCGGTTCGTGATTGCGCCCAGCCTGAAGTCACGCTCCTTCAGCCAACCCAACGTGCTGAGAACATCCGGGAACAGTTCTCGACCCAGGAACGCGCCGCCGAGGTTCCACGCCTCCCATAGCTCCTCGCCCCGTTCGGCAGTCAACTCGAGGCCGTGCCGCGCGCCAATCCTCCGGCATAGCTCTGGGTATCCAGGATCGACGCAGTCGCCGTGGAAGGCGCGGCTCGTCTCCTCCTCGACGGCCAGCCGGATATCGCGCCCAAGGTAAAAGCGCTCGCCCTCGAAATCGTACCCCCACTTGGCCAGTAGCGCCCGAATGCGGCCGACGGTCTCTTTGCGAATGGCATCGGCCGGCGGCATGTTCGGGAAGTGCCACAGAGTATCGCCGAGATCGAAGAAGACGGTGGTGATGTGGGGGGTCATAGGTCCATCGGATCGAAGCGGGTGAGGCCGGGAATGGAGTCGAAGCCGCGGTCTGTGGAGACGATGCCTTCGAGGTCATATGTGAGAACAACCGCAGCATGAATAGCGTCCCGGGGACCGATTTGAGAATGGCGGGACAGCAAGTCGCGCGCCAGCGTCATCTCGCGCGTAGTGATGGGAAGCGAGTCAGGAAAGCCCGTGATCAAGATGTCGAAGAGTTGTAGACCTTCTTGATGCCGACCTCGCCGCCAGAAACGGTAGAGGATTTCCTGGAGAAGTTCAGTATCAATATTGGCGTCGTGCTCTCCGCGGATGAGTTCCGCAGACAGACGCGCGCACACGTCCTTGTATTCGTGCGTCCCACCGACTGCGTAGATGAAGACGTTAGTGTCAACGATTTTCAAGCGACTTCTCAATCGCCTCTACGCGCGCATCGATTATCTCTCGCTTCACATCCTCCCAGTCGCCACCGATGTCATCCCAAGTCTGTGAGGCGATCCATTTCGCCGCTTCCCGCCGTTCCTCGTCCGTATGACGACGCACCACGTACTTCGCCACCGCTTCACGCACAACAGCGCCCACGGTTCTTCCCTCGGCACGGGCGCGCTCTTCGAGTGAGCGATATTCCTTCGGCTCAAAAAGGACTTCAACCCGCTTCGACTTCATTTAATCAACCTCCGTATGCCTACGGATATCATACTGCATCGGGTCGCCACCGGCTATCATCTTGGGCAATGGCCGAAGAGATGTACGGCATCGTCTCCGT
>CAYZLC010000184.1:1063-2252 GCA_964479365.1 uncultured Dehalococcoidia bacterium | reverse complement strand
GCCACCGGCTATCATCTTGGGCAATGGCCGAAGAGATGTACGGCATCGTCTCCGTACTCGACGATGAGCACCAGAACGCCATCTGGCGTCTTTGGGAGGAGATCGAGCGCGACTTCGCCGTCAGCATTCGACGACGTGGTAGGAGAAATGCGGCACGTGCGCGTCGGCGAGGTCGTACGCCGAGACTGTCCGCGAGACGCTTGAGCGCATGGCGCAGAAGACGCCACCGATCCCAACGAGCAGCGGCATCCTCGGCATCTTCATCGCTCCGCCGCCGCTCTTCTTCCTGCCGCTCATCCGCACCGACGCGCTGAGCGAGCTCCACCGCCGGCTCTGGATTGAGTTTGATCCGATCGCCACCGGAGCGATGGACCGCTACGCACCCAAAGTCTGGATGGCGAATGTGAACCTTGCTCCGGACATCGAGCGAGACCTCTCGGCGGAGCTACTTCCCTATCTCCTGGGACGCCAGATGAGCTGGGAGATCACGGTGGACAACGTCTGCCTGCTGCACGACACCGGAGAGCGCCAGCTGCTGGAAGCACGCTTCGAGCTCAGCGGTTAGGCGCGCCGTCTCCCTCGCCGAGCGTTTGAGCCTGTGCCTGGACGCGCACAGGAAGGCCCCAGATGTTTATGAAGCCGACGGCCGCCGTGCGGTCGAAACGGTCGCCTTTGTCGTAAGTCGCCAGCGAAAAGTCGTAGAGGCTTTTCGGGGATTTGCGGCCAACAACAGTGGCCGTGCCCTTCTGCAGCTTCACGCGAACAGTGCCCGTCACCTGGCGCTGCGTCGATTGGATGTAAGCCGCCAGGTCCTGGTGGTGCGCCGAGAACCAGAGGCCGTTGTAGACCAGCTCCGCGTACTCCTGCGCGATGCGCGCTTTCATCCGCCGCTGATCCTTCGAAAGCGTCAGCCCCTCCAGCGCCTCGTGGGCGGTGAGCAGCGTGATTCCGGCCGGCGCCTCGTAGATCTCGCGCGACTTGATGCCGACCAGCCGGTCCTCGACGCTGTCGATGCGTCCCACGCCGTGCTCGCCGGCGAGTTCGTTGAGCCGCTTGACCAGCGCCACCGGCTCCGTGTCTTTGCCGTCGAGCGATATCGGCATCCCGGCCTCGAAGCCGATCTCGACGTAGGCGGGCTCGTCCGACGCATCGGACGGCGACCTCGTCCAGGCGTATACATCTGCGGGCG
>CAYZLC010000184.1:0-1053 GCA_964479365.1 uncultured Dehalococcoidia bacterium | reverse complement strand
GCAGTTCATCGAGGAACTCGGCGAGATCGAGGCCAGCGCGCGCTTCTTCCGCGATCAGCACGGCCTGCATCGGCAGCCCGGCATCGAAGCCTATCTCAACGTAGGCCGGCTCGTCGGGCGCCTCGGCCGGAGACTTCGTCCAGGCGTATACATCTGCCGGCGGCTCAACCCAGGGGTCTTCGAGAACGCCTGTCTCGATGCTGCGACCCCAGAGGTTCTCATCGATGCTGTAGGGGCTGGCACGAGTGACGCTGACCGGAATCGAGTGCTCCTCCGCGTAAGCGATCTCGGACTCGCGGTCCATCTGCCACTCGCGCAGCGGGGCCACGATCTTCAAATGAGGCGCCAGCGCTTGCACCGAGACATCGAGCCGCACCTGGTCGTTCCCCTTGCCGGTGCAGCCGTGGGCCACCGCCGTTGCCCCTTCGGCCTTCGCCACGGCAACCATCTCGCGCGCGATCAGAGGACGCGATAGCGCCGTCGCCAGCGGGTACTGCCCCTGGTAGCGCGCGCCCGCCAGCAGGGCGGGGAATGCGAAGCGGCGGATGAACGTCTCCTGCGCGCCCCGCCACACGTACGCCGAGGCACCCGCGGCCATGGCGCGCGACTGCAGCTCCTCGCGCGAGCGGTCCATGCCGACGTCGACAGTGAGCGCGACAACGTCGTAGCCACGTTCCTCCTTGAGCCAGCGGATGGCGACGGAGGTGTCGAGACCGCCGGAGTACGCGAGGACGATTTTCTCACGCATTGCGCTTGCCGGAACAGGGCTGAAGCCCTGCAGCTACTTCGGTCCTCCGGCTTCGAGGCGCGACAGAACGCGGTCCACTATCTCGACCGCCTGGTCGATCTCTTCCTCGCTGACGGTTAGCGGCGGGATGAAGCGCAGGGCGGTGGGTTTTACTTTGTTCACAAGCAGCCCCTCTTGAGAGCAGATGCCCATCGCCTCTTCGGCGACCGGGCGGTCCAGCTCTATTGCCCAGATCAGGCCCTTGCCACGAATCTCAGTGACCATTGGGTGGCGGTCCGCCAGCGAGTGGAGCTTGCGCTCCAGGT